>NZ_JBKJHC010000012.1:0-163537 GCF_046613565.1 Flavobacterium sp. RHBU_3
CACAGTAAGGGGAAGATGATTTGATTAACTTATATAATTCCAGATGTTCTTTTTCTTGGTAATTTCTATGTAAGCATTGCGCATGGCAGCATTTTCGGGCGCATTCATACCCGGGTCGGCCTTAAGCAGTGCAATGGCGTATTGTCGTGCCAATGAGAGTATCTCCCTGTCCTTAACCAAATCAGCTATTTGCAGGTTCAGTACACCGCTTTGCTGCGTGCCCATAATATCGCCGGGGCCGCGCAGTTTAAGGTCTACTTCCGCAATTTCAAAACCGTCGTTAGTGCGGCACATGGTTTCCATACGTATCTGGCTGTCATTGCTCAGCTTTTGCCCCGTCATTAATATACAATAGCTTTGCTCAGCACCACGGCCTACGCGCCCGCGTAACTGGTGCAGCTGGCTCAACCCGAATCGTTCGGCGCTTTCTATAACCATAACGCTTGCATTGGGTACATTTACACCAACTTCAATTACTGTAGTGGCCACCATTATATTGGTTTTACCGGCGGCAAAGCGAGCCATTTCGCTATCTTTATCTGCCGGTTTCATTTGCCCATGCACTATGCTTACGCTGTACTGCGGCAAAGGGAAATCGCGCGAAATACTCTCATAGCCGTCCATAAGGTCTTTATAGTCCATTTTTTCGCTTTCCTGAATCAACGGGTAAACAATGTACACCTGCCTTCCTTTGGCTATTTCATCTTTCAGGAATTTCCAAACCTTAAGGCGGTTGCTGTCGAACCGATGCTCAGTACGGATGGGTTTACGTCCTGGTGGTAGTTCATCTATAACTGAAACATCGAGGTCGCCATACAGGCTCATGGCCAGGGTACGCGGAATGGGTGTAGCGGTCATGACAAGAACGTGTGGTGGTATGTCGTTTTTCTTCCAAAGCTTACTGCGTTGCTCCACACCAAAACGGTGCTGCTCGTCTATAACGGCAAGGCCAAGGTTCTTAAACTTTACCTTGTCTTCCAGCAGGGCATGGGTGCCAATGATGATGTGCAACTCGCCGTTTTCCAGCGCTTCATGAATGATTTTCCGTTCTGAAGTTTTAGTTGAACCTGTGAGTAATTTAATATTTATTCCCAGTGGGTTAGCCAGTTCACTTAAACCTAAATAATGCTGGTTTGCCAATATTTCGGTAGGTGCCATAAGACAGGCCTGGAAACCGTTATCCAGTGCCAGCAGCATGCTTATAAGTGCCACTATGGTTTTGCCCGAACCTACATCACCCTGGAGTAAACGGTTCATTTGGGCGGGCTGCCCCATGTCGTTTCGTATTTCTTTAATCACCCTTTTTTGGGCATTGGTCAGCTCAAATGGGAGATGGTTGTTATAGAAATCACTGAAGTATTCGCCAACAGTAGAAAACGGATGCCCTTTTATCTTATGCTTGCGTACCAGATTTTTGGTAATCAATTGCAGCTGTATAAAAAACAACTCCTCAAACTTCAGCCTGAATTGTGCCTTAGCTAATAAATCCTGGCTTTTAGGGAAGTGAATGTTAAACAATGCATCGCGCTTGCTTAGCAGCTTCAGGTCGGAAATGAGCGGTTGTGGTAGCACCTCGCCAAAATATTGCTGCATTTCCATGAACAACTGCTGTATCATTTTTCCCACCACCTTATTGGTAACACCACGCTGGCCAAGCTTTTCGGTACTTGGGTATATGGGCTGCATGGCACTGCGGAGGCTGGCTTCGTGTTCAGCCTGTAGTTCCATTTCGGGGTGGGGCATATTGAAAACGCCGTTAAAAGCGCTCACCTTACCAAAAATTACATAAGTTGTATTCAGCTTTATGTTTTCACGTATCCACTTTTGTCCCTGAAACCATACTAGTTCCATTTCACCCGTGCCGTCTGTAAAAGTAGCTACCAGCCGGGTGCGTTTTTCGCCTAAGGTCTTCAAGTTGATAACCCTGCCCACTATCTGTACTTCGCTGCCGTTGTTGTTCAGCTCGTTAATACGGTAATAACGGGTGCGGTCTATGTAGCGGTTAGGGTACAGGTTTATAAGGTCGGCATATTTATGGATGCCCAGTTCCTTACGCAACAGCTCACCGCGTGCGGGGCCAACGCCTTTAAGGTATTCTATAGGGGTTTCGGGCAGGTTGTTCATCCAAAAATATTAGTAGGGCGAATTTAAGGATAAATGATGGTTTTTCGAAATCGTAAATTAAGCTTGGGTAGACAATCAAATTTTAACTTCCTTTAAAGTTTTCGTAATGTTAAATGCGTTTGCCGTTCGGGTTTTGCCGCATAATTTCGCGGCTGAATCATTTGAAGGAAACATGCAAACCACACATACAACTTTATTGCTTATACCCGGCGGCAGTGAACTGGCATTGCCCCAAAACAGCGGTAAATTCCGACAGGCGGTAGCATACGCGCTGCAAACCGAAACCGCCCGCGTAATTATGCTGGCAGACGACCCACTGCTGGATGATAAAGATCTGCATGCCATGCCGGGCTACAAAAATGTACTGCTCATAGAATCTGACGCCATAGCTGATGAGCAAGATGCATACACAGAAGCTCGTAAACTATTGGGTAGCGACTACCTGCCTGCTATAGCTGATTCGGGGTTTGAATTCCAGGTGGTGCAAATGGAGCGGGTAGGGGTGGCCTATGAGGATTTTGAATTTGTGGATAAATACCTTGCGTAAATAATTTGCTGTCACTTTCCATAGGAAAGCCTTGTGAACCTGCGCTTGGTACGTATAAACTTGCATTGTGTACACCGTGAAAAGCCTTTGTGCACGTTGTGGTAAAAAACAGGCAACAAAATTGGTAATATTGGTTACATTTGAGGTGAAGCGCTACGCTGCATTAACCAAAACCTGATACATGAACATACGCTCTAAGCTGCCGTACATACAATCACACATTTTCTCATACATGACGGGGCTGGCCAACCAATACGGCGCCATAAACCTGTCGCAGGGCTTCCCAAATTTTGAGCCTTCTGCCGCGCTTGAAAATTTTGTTGCACAAGCCCTCAAAGAAAACACTGCCCAGTATGCACCCATGCCGGGATTGCCATTACTTCGCGAGGAAATAGCCCGAAAAATATACAATACTTTTGAGGTTACAGTAAATCCTGATACTGAAATTACGATAGGCTGCGGTGCTACCGAAATGATATTCAATACCATTGCTGCTTTTGTTTGGCCGGGTGATGAAGTGATTATCATAGAGCCGGGTTACGATTGTTACCGCCCTGCTATAGACGTTGTAGGCGGAAAAACGGTAGTCTATCAAATGCCCGCGCCGCAGTTTAAAATAGACTGGGAGGAATTTGCGAGTTGTATTACAGGTAAAACCAAGCTTATCATTATCAGCACACCGAATAACCCTACGGGTTCGGTAATGACGGCAAATGATATGGCCGAACTAACTAAGCTGGTAAAAGGCACCGAAATTATTATACTGAGCGACGAGGTATACGAACACATGGTTTTTGACGGTGCTACCCATGAATCTCCCCTGAAATACCCAGAGCTGCGCGAACGTACCGTATCGGTATATTCGTTTGGTAAAACGCTACACACAACAGGCTGGCGGGTAGGCTATGCCATAGCGCCGCCTGAGCTCACTACCGAAATACGCAAGGTACACCAGAATAATACCTTTAGCGTGGCGCACCCATTACAAAAAGCCATAGCGTTGTATCTTAATCAAAGCGATGAATACCTGCAATTGCCTACATTTTATGAAGCCAAGCGCAACCTTTTCAGGGAGGCAATGGCAGGCTCTAAGTTTAATCTGCTACCGTGTGAAGGTTCATACTTCCAATTGGCCGATTATAGCGCTATTACTGATGAGGATGACTTTAGCTTTTGCGAAAGGCTCATTAAGGAATACGGTGTGGCAGCAATACCGGTATCGCGCCTGTATACAAGCCATAAAGACGATAAGCTGGTGCGCTTTTGCTTTGCCAAAACGGATGAAACTTTGTTGGCTGCCGCTGAAAAGCTGTATCAGTTGTAATTTCTTCTGCTAAACTTTCTTTCCGCCTATGATAACGCTGTCTATAAGATTACTGCCAAAAGCGTACGGCAATTCATAATACGAATTAAGCGGCTTAGTAATGATGATGCTGGCTTTTTTGCCGATGGTAATGCTACCATGGGTTTCGCTTAACCCCATAGCGTAAGCTCCGTTTATGGTTGCAGCGTTTATAGCCTCTTCAGGCGTCATTTTCATTTTAATGCATGCTGTAGCCACCACAAGGTTCATGTTGCCGCTTGGGGTGGTTCCGGGGTTGTAATCGGTAGCAAGGGCAAGGGGTAATCCTGCGTTAAGCATTTGCCTTGCCGGGGTATACGGTATACTAATAAAGAACGAACAAGTGGGTAGTGCTACCGGCATGGTACGGGTACCTTTCAGTGCTTCAATGTCTTCATCGGTTACAATTTCCAGGTGGTCTACGCTAAGAGCCTCATGCTTTACACAGGCGGCTATCCCTTCAATAGCAGTAAACTGGTTTACGTGTATTTTAGCTTCAAGCCCATACTGCTTTCCGGCTTCCATAATACGCTCGGTTTCTTCCACTGAAAAATATCCTGTTTCGCAAAAAGCATCAATATACTCGGCTAATCCTTCGCTTGCAATAGCAGGTAGCATTTCATTTACAATCAAGTCAATGTAGCCAGTGTGGTTTTCTTTGTATTCTTTCGGGAAAGCATGGGCACCTAAAAAAGTTGCCTTAACCGCCACGGGGTAATTTTCGCGTAGGCGCTTTATTACACGCAGCATTTTAAGTTCGCCTTCTACTGTAAGCCCGTAACCTGATTTTATCTCTATGGCTCCCGTTCCCAGTTTCATCACTTCTTCCAGGCGTTTACGGCTCTGTTCATACAGCTCATCTTCGCTTGTTTCGTTCAGCCTGTTTGCCGAATTTAGGATGCCACCGCCACGATTGGCTATTTCCTCATAGCTTAATCCGTTAATACGGTCTACAAATTCCTGCTCGCGGTTACCTGAATATACCAGATGGGTATGGCTGTCGCACCATGTGGGTAACACGGTTTTTCCGGAAGCGTCAATTACCTCTGCATCTGCTACAGCAGGGCAGTTGTCCATTGTACCAAAACCTGTTATGGTATCGGCTTCTATAAGCAGCCACGCATTTTGCAAAGAAGGTAATGCTGCCATTTCGGCACCGCTGAGTTTGTCAATATGTGTATCGCGAACCTGTAGTAATCCCTTTATGTTTGTTATGAGTATGGCCATATGTCAAAGTTTCGGTAAAAATAGTATGCCTTTTAAAAAACTCCTATATTTATACAAGAGAAAATACTACACTTTTTGTGAAAAGAATAGAATACAATAAGGTACGCAGATTACAACCCCATGTTTTTGAATATAATGGTGAGCATACAGATGAACCCGTGCATATGCAACTCTTTGTTTTTGATGAAGAGGGGTATGAAGAATATAAGGATGTGAATCTTGAAAGGGTAATTTCAGAATGTACCGACCCTAAACAGGAACATGATATAAAATGGCTTAACCTGCACGGCCTCAATAATCCTGAGCTGATTAAAAATATTACCGACTTATTAAAAGTAGAACCACTTATAATAGGTGACATACTAAATGTACACCGCAGAACACGCATAGAAGAACTGGGTGATGTGTTGTTTTTCAGCATTAAATCGGTACTTCCGGAGGAAGAGCATGATGTTGTAAAAACAGAACAAGTTAGTTTTTTGCTAAAAGGAAACACTATAATATCGTTCCAGGAAAAGCGGAGTGATTACTTCAGCCATATCCGCGAACGTATACGTACCGGTACGGGTATCGTACGGAAAAAGAAAAATGATTACCTCTTATATCTGATGCTCGATGCGATTATGGAGAATTTTTTCATTACGCTTGAAAAATATGAGGAACGCATAGCACAACTCAATGATGAAGGGCGGACTAATTGTGGCGCAAACTTTATAGAAAGGGTAGAAGCAACCAAAGATAACCTTGTATTTTTAAAACGGGCTATAACGCCTTTACGTGAAGCACTTTTAAGTCTAAAAAGCGCCCGAGAGGAAGATGAATACGAAACTATATGGAAAGGTACACGGGTATATTTTGCGAGGCTGCACCAAAAGTGCCTTGAACTATTAGACCAAATCGACTACGACCTTACGTCGCTGGATAGTGCCAGTAACTTTCATTTTGCATCGCAGGGGCAACGTATGAACGAAATTATGAAAACACTCACGGTGTTTTCGGTTATTTTCATGCCGCTTACCTTTATTGTAGGGATATACGGTATGAATTTTGTAAACATGCCCGAATTGCATACCCATAACGGCTATTACATAGTACTTTTTGTAATGGTAATTACACTGATTGTTATGGTAATTTATTTTAAAAGAAAACGCTGGTTTTAATTATGAGTTTTATTAGTGATGTATCTAAAAAAGAATTCCCGTTGGAGGAAAAAGTACCTGCTACCGCCGTACGACGCCCAATACTTGATCTTATAAAAGCTGAACACCCTGACTTTGATGACAGTTGCCATTTGGCTCTAAGTGAACTGAATGCTTACAGGGAGCGTTATATATCAGAATCGCTGGAGCAGGAGGTAGGCCAGCTCGATGACCTTGAAAAAAGGGTGGTAAAAGCTATGGCGGATAGAAAGCTGGTTAGCGACAACCCTGCTGATGAAGATGTGCAGCCACTTACATTGGGCCAGCGTGTTGCTGATAAGGTAGCCGATTTTGGGGGAAGCTGGACGTTTATTATTTCTTTTGTGGCATTCCTGGTGGTGTGGATATGTATTAATGCATTTGTTTTCCTTAACAAAGGATTCGATCCGTATCCGTTTATTTTGCTCAATCTTATACTTTCATGTGTTGCCGCTCTACAGGCTCCTGTAATTATGATGAGCCAGAACCGGCAGGAAGAAAAAGACCGTCAGCGGGCACAGAATGACTATATGGTAAACCTAAAATCAGAACTTGAAATACGGTTGTTGCATGAAAAAATAGATCATTTAATACTGCACCAGGAGAAAACCTTGATAGAAATACAAAAAGTGCAGATAGACATGATGAATGATATACTGGCACGTATGGATAAGAAAACCGAACAGCATTAAACAAAAATAGTCCCTATAAGGGACTATTTTTTATTGTGAAAGTTGTATTTCTAATTAAAAAGCAAGTAATGCTTTGTTGTACTCCCTTAGGTCAGAAAGGTTGTTTTTATGACTAAGGTCGCTGAAAAGTGAAACCAGGTACTCCAGGCTTTCCATGTTGTTTTCTGTGGTGTTAGCCTCGTCAGTAATCAGTTCTTCACCCTCTATTGGTTCGTCATCCGGAATAGGGATAAGGAAAGCACCATTTGCTTCAATGTGCTCGTATGTAAGTCGCAGGGCTTTAGTAAGCACTGGGTTGTTTTCCTCAAGCGAATATTCGCGTAGTTTTTTCAGGTCAGTAACTAAGCGTTCAGCATCAAAGCCATTTTTAAATAGGTCGACCTGAATCTTGTTAATCAGTTTCTGCGCACTCGGATGTTCCACGGTAAGTCGTTTTTGTGTTTATTTTCAAAAGTGCAAATATAGTACTTTATATAATTTTTCCCATAGCCCTTCTCTTTTTTAATGCAACTTTAGGACTATTCTAAAAAGTCGATAAACGTAAGCCCAAAAATTACGCCATCGCCACGGAAGCCTCCTTCGTATGACCGTACGTAATCAAATCGCAGCAACCGGAACTTACCCCAGCCTAAATTGTCTAGCCCCATTGTAAATTCCATATACGGATTGTGTTCAGGCGTGGCAAGATAATGTGCACCCACAACCAGGTAATATTCTAATTTATGGAAAAAAGGTATGTCGTTAGTAAAATAACCTTTAAAATTATGCTCGGCATGTGCCTCAAAATAACGGCTGTTAGTACTGTGGCTGTAATACGGCAGCAGGTTAAATACATTCAGGTAGCGTTCAGTAGGGCCTACATGGGTTTCATTTCCGTTAAAATGCCTCCAGTCCGGGAATGCTACATTACCGCTGTTAAAAAAAATACCGGTTCGAAAAGCAGTGCCCAGTTCGCCTACGTTGCCTAACGTAAGGTCGTACCTTACACGGGCGGCAAGGTGGTTGTACTCATAGTCTTTAATGGTGCTGTTAAATCCTTTTTCGTATTTCAGCCACAACTGCGGATAATCAGGGTTTGATATCGTTTCCCTTCCATCGGGACGGGTTCTGTACGTTTGCCCAAAGTTTATGCGCGCCATAACCATTGCTTTCAGCATTGTATGTTTCATAAAAGCGGGTGTATCGTAGTCCCAGGGCAGCAGCGGGTTATTAGATGTATACGGGTGATAGATGTTTTTCAGGGTACTAAAATCGGTATTATTGTATAAGGCATGACGGCGGGTGTATTCAAAACTGCTGTTAAGGTATACGCCGTTTACTATTTCTTCCTGATAATTAAGGCGTAAAAAATTATTGTCGTACAGTTTCATATAGTTGTCCCTGAAAAACAATGTACTAATACTGTTTACAATTTTATTTATAGGGTTTTCGGGGTTAAACTGCTCTATACTGCTTCCGCCGCTAAGCCGGAACGTACGTTTACTAAAGTTGTTAAACTTATGCTCTATGTGTCCGGTAGCACGAAAACGTTGTTCGGCAAACCCGTAGTTCATATCGGTGCCTATGGTTGTATACGTATTATCGTTGTATGATTTTTTAAACTCAAAACCCGGCCCCAGCCAATATGCCTGAACCGTATTAAATGCAAGGCGTCTTGCAAGGCCTATAAACGTTACATCCCAGTTTTTGTTGGTGTTATGGTAAGTGTATCCTAAAGGTATTGATGTCCATTTAAAACGATTACGCAGTACATCGATGCTGTCTTTATAGGCAGTGGTGTTGCGCAGTGTTTCAAGTTTTCCCTTTTGGATGTAGTCGTTGTATTCGTCGTTGTTTAACGGAATCGGGCGGTTGTTGTCCCAAAAATCAACAGTTTGTGCGTTGCTGTTAGCATCAAACTTTTGTATTTCCGGCCCGAAGGTTTTCTTGCCGAATTCAGGTGCAAAGTTGTAGTTGCTGTATACATAGCTCATGGTACCTTGTGCCCTTACCGAAAGCAGGCTAAGATCAAAAAGTACTATCTGTCCGTTTTTACTCCAAAGTTTTTCCTGTTCATTATACCCAAAAACCTGGTGTATTGTAAATGTATTCAGCAGGGGTTGTTTTATGGTACTGCCTTTCAGGGTAAGGTCTGTGGCATATATTTCGCCTGTGGTACCCACTATATAAATAAAGCCATCAACAGTAGGGGCGGTGTCTGTTTTTGAACTGGTTTGAATTTTGTAAATAAGATCGTTGTTTTCGGTATAAAAAATTCCTTCAGTGCTGTAGCGGTAATAATTCGGGGCATTATCAGCCAGGGGTGAAATTACGTTTACTTCAAACGGCAAGTAATTTTGGTAGAAATCAAACCAGGCAACATCGGCATTATTGTAGCTTACACCATTGTCTTCTCCGCTAATGCGGCTGGCTATTACCTCTTCGTATAAATTATTTGGGGCTTTAAACTTTAGCTTGCTTATAGTTTCGCTCAGGTATATAATACCGTTACCGCTGGTATCTATAGACGCGCCCAAGTTGCCTATTTTCTGTCCTAATAATTTATCGGGTACGTTGTTAACCCGCAGTGTTCCTTTAGAATAAAAGTCTGCTTCAAATGCCGATACCTTTTCAGCATTAGCTTTGCGCTGTTGTATGGCCAGGTTTATAATACTGTCGGCAATCTGATTTTTCCGTTCTTCAGGTAAAGAGGCAGCGTGGTAATTATCGGTATCCATTACTACATCAAAGTTGTAAGGGATTGAAGTAGCATTTATTGCTACTTCTTTTATTCTATACCCAATACTACGGAATACCAGCCTGTATTTTCCTTTTTTAGCTATGGGTAGTATATAACCGCCGTTTTCATTAGCCAGGGTAGTGGTATAGGTATTTTGAACACTTATCGATACAAATGGTAATACTTTGCCGGTTTTGTCAGTTACTGTTCCGGTAATTTGTGCATGCGTAGCGAGGCTGATAAAAAAGAGTAATACAGCAATTTTTTTCTTCATGTTATAACAGGAACGACTGCAGAGCCAGTTCGTAGCTTTCTAGCCCGAAACCTATAATAACCCCTGCTGAAACCGGCGACAGGTACGACTGATGCCTAAAGCTTTCACGTGAAAAAGTGTTGCTTATGTGCACCTCTATAACAGCGGTAGTTACCGCCTTTACAGCATCGGCTATGCCTATTGAAGTGTGCGTATAAGCACCCGCATTCAGTATAATACCGTCATAGCTAAATCCGGTTTCCTGTATTTTGGTAATCAGTTCGCCTTCAATATTGCTTTGATAATAATGCAGCTCAGTGCCGGGGTACTTTTGTTGCAGGGTATCAAAATAATCTTCAAAGGTGCTGCTGCCGTATACTTCAGGTTCGCGCTTGCCCAGCAGGTTAAGGTTAGGGCCGTTAATAATTATTATTTTCATCTTTATGTGTTTGCTTTTTGGTAATAGTAAAGATAATTAACCGAAGAATTTTCTGTAGTTGTCCTACAGAAAAATTTAACAATTAAAACCACAAAAAAACCGGCGGGATATAAGCCTGCCGGTTTTCAAAGTGTTGATGCTTCTTTTTAAAAGAAGTTATAACCTAAAGACAACTGGAAAACGGCGTTTTTAACGTCTCCGCTAACTTCATCATCATTAATGTTATTAAGGCCAATAGTGTAACGTGCTTGTGCAAACAAGCCTGCTACAATTTTAGCTTCTACACCACCTGCAAGGCCTATGTCTGTGCTTTTTGCTTTAAAGTCTTCAGTATCTTTTGTAAGGAACGAAAACTGAGGTCCGGCAACAAGGCTTATTCTATCGGGAATTATGTAAAACTTAGCCAGTACAGGTACCTGAACATAGTCAAGCTTAATATCTTCACCGCCATCTATTTTAGCACCTTGCG
Source organism: Flavobacterium sp. RHBU_3 (assembly GCF_046613565.1). Taxonomy (NCBI): domain Bacteria; kingdom Pseudomonadati; phylum Bacteroidota; class Flavobacteriia; order Flavobacteriales; family Flavobacteriaceae; genus Flavobacterium; species Flavobacterium sp. RHBU_3. Next base: position 10,991 of record NZ_JBKJHC010000012.1, read on the forward strand.
AAGAATATAGTGCCTCACCCTGTATAGAAAAAGTAGGTACAAGGCTTAGTTCCAGTACAGCACCTGCGTGCCAGCTGGTAACACTTTTCGTATCGGCATCACCATTAAAATTTGCAAAGTTAGCTCCGGCTTTAATACCGAAATCTACTCCCTGAGCCTGTGCAGTGTAGGTGCCTAGCACCATTATAGCTGCAATAAATAGTTTTTTCATAATTTAGAATAGTCTAGGTTAAATATTGCTTTTTTTAAAACATTATGCCTACTGACGCCTGAACAACAGCGTTTTTAATATCTGTATTGCCCGATACATTCTTGGTTCCGCTTACATAGCGGGCCTGAAGGAAAATTGTATCTGTTGCAAAAAACTCTATACCGGCTGCTAATGAAAAGTCGAATGTTTCGCTGTTATAAGGTTTAAAATTGTCGCTTTCATTTATCAGCATCCCAAACTGTGGACCGGCCTGTATGTTAAAGCCAGAGGTTGGGTATATTTTTACCATAAGGGGTACATTAAAATACCCAAGTTTTATTTTTTCGTCGTCTACTTTAGCTCCCTGTACTGAGTACAATAACTCCGGTTGTAAGCTAATGTGCTTGCCAAAATGATTTTCATATAAAGCACCTACATGGTAGCTTGTTAGTACATTAAAGTGGTCTGAACTGTCTCCCCTGAAATTAGCGAAGTTAAATCCTACCTTGGCTCCAAACTGAGCATGGGCGGCCATGGAGAATACCACTGCGGCCATTGTAATAAGAACTTTTTTCATCTGTCTGTATTGGTTTACCTCGCAAAAGTAGAGAAAAGGAGTGTTAAAAGCAGAAACTTTAAAACGGATTTAACCACCATTGTTAATTTTTACAGAAAATTAATAATGGGAAAGTGTTTCAAGAAGGTGAATAAAATAAGGTAAGTTTTTGTTAGCAAATAGTTTTGGCAATTATAAAATGAAAAGGCTCCCATCAAGAGGGAGCCATTCAGATTTGGAATTTAATTAGCAGTTTTAATTAATTTGATTGTGGGTAAACCGTCCGTTTTTAAAAAATAGTTGCCTGGGGGCAGTGCAGAAACATCCAGCGGCTGGCCTGCGGACAGGCTGAAGCTGCTTATGTTTTGCCCAAGTACATTGATGATATCTCCTTTTATATCTGTGGTAACCCCGCTAAAGTACACCTTATCGGTTGCAGGGTTAGGGTAGATATAAATGCCTTTATCCTGAATCTTATCTACTGTAGCCGTAGTATCAGGGCTTAGTTTTGTAAAATAAGGGTAATATTCTTCGGTTTGTTGTGGGTCATAGGAAAAGGTGTCTGCCGTTATCGGCCCTAATGCCATTCCCGAAAGATATATGCTTCCGTCATTACTTATGCTTGCTCCATCAAAGCGAGAGTAAAATGACGGTATTGTTTTAGCAAACTGTACAACTCCATCAGCATTATATTTTAAAATAGAGGCGTCATAAGTAAAGGCGCCTGTGGTGCTTGTAACTCCGTTGCCCCAGTCTATATCGAAACGGCTACGTCCGGATATATATACATTACCTGCTTCATCTTTAGATAAATAGTTTCGGTTACCTAAAGTAAAAGAACCTCCTGCCGGAACTTCTTTAATCCACTGGTATTCGCCATTACTGTTTAGTTTAGCGAGGAAGAAATCTTCCATACCATAAGGAGAACCGGGTACAATTATGTCGTCAAAAGCGGTTTCTCCCCACAGAAAAGAAGCAAAGTATATTTCATTTGTACCCGTCACTATAACATGAGGTTCGGGGCAGGTAACATCTTGTACATATTTTACCCACTGAAAGGTTCCTGAGGCATTATATTTTACCAGATAAAGGTTGTATTGAAATTCAGTTCCATGTACTTCGCCTGCAAAGGTAGCTTCATTATCGGCACAGGCACCTGTTGCGTAGATATTTCCTTCGTTATCTGTTGCCAGGTATGCTATACGAGTTGTGTGTTCCTGTTCAATGGTTTTTATAACCGAACCGTCTTCAGTCGAAATTTGTTCAATAAACGCCTTATAAAAATCAGAATAACCTATATAAAGGTTATCATTGCTGTCTATAGTTATGGCATTGAAGTCGGCAACTTCATTGTAGGTATTGTTGCCGTAGTCTATTGGTGTAAAAGCCCTGTACCATATAATGTTTCCTTCAGCGCTGAACTTGGCAAACAGCCATAGTTCTCCTTGTTCTACTGTAGATATTGCTATGTTGTCTACGCTAATTTCATTTACATAACTAAGAGATATGTAGATATTTCCATTGCTGTCGGTTACCATATTATGCGGCTGAACATGACCGGTTATGGTTTTAGAAAACAGTAATTCTCCATCGGCATTATATTTGTCTAACGATAAATTGCCCATTATACTGCTATAAATGAAAGGAGTGTCTTTAAATCCTATCACAATGGCATTGCCCTGGTTATCTACAGCTGTAGAATAGCCTATCATTTCAGGATTGTAAGGCATACTAACTGCCGGTGTTTTAAGCCACTGGAATTGCTGTGCAAAACCTATTAACGGCATTAGCGAGAGTAAGAGTATTATTTTTTTCATAAGCATTTTTATACCAAATATACTTTTTACCTGTAACCACTTTAGCGTAAAACAGGTAAAAAGTATATTTGGGTTAGTATATGCTTATTTCAATTGAGAATTTGAATCTTCCTCATTTTCAGTTACAAACTGAGAGAAGTACAGGTTACGGTAGTAGCCTTCACTGCGGTTTATAAGTTCGTAGTGTGTGCCTTCTTCTACTATAAGCCCTTTGTCCATAACAATAATTTTGTCTGCGTTTACTATAGTGGCCAGCCTGTGTGCTATCACTATAGAAGTACGCCCTTTGGTTATGGCTTCGGTAGCTACCCGTATCATTTCTTCCGAATGCGTGTCAATGCTCGATGTGGCTTCATCCAGTATCAGTATCGACGGATTACTTACATAAGCCCTAAGGAAGGCAATAAGCTGTCGCTGGCCCGATGAAAGCATTACGCCACGCTCTTTTACGTTGTATTCATACCCGCCCGGCAGGCTCATTATAAAATCGTGTACGCCTATGGCTTTTGCTGCTGCCACAACCTGTTCTTCAGTAATATCAGGATTGTTCAGGGTTATGTTATTGTATATGGTGTCTGCAAACAATACCACATCCTGAAGTACCACAGCTATTTGTTTACGCAGGCTACTTAGTGTAAAATCGTTAATATCAGTACCGTCTATCGTAATGGTACCGCTGTCTATTTCGTAAAAACGGTTCAGCAGGTTAATAATGGTACTTTTACCTGCACCGGTAGATCCTACAATAGCCACGGTTTGCCCGGCCTGTGCTGTAAGGTTAATGCCGCGTATCACTTCTTCACCCGCCAGGTAGCTAAAACGTACATCTTTAAACAACAGGTTTCCGTTAAAGTGCGGCGCCACAAGCGTGCCTTCTTTTTGCGTATTGTTTGTAATGTCAAGCAGTTCAAAGACACGGTCTGATGCTACGATACCCATTTGCATTTCATTAAACTTATCGGCTATTTGCCTCAGTGGGTTAAACAGCATTGGTATGTACATTATGTAGGCAAAAAGGTCGCCGGCTGTAGTAAAAGACCCTTCACCTACCATATCCAGTCCGCCATACCATATTATAAAGCCCAGTGTAAGCGATGAAATAATATCAGCAATAGGGAAGAAGATGGAGTTGTACAATATGTTCAGCTTCCAGGCATCATTGTGTTTCTTATTAATCAGTTTAAACTTTTGATATTCTATCTTCTCGCGGTTAAACAGCTGTACTATTTTCATGCCGGTAACACGTTCCTGAACAAAGGTGTTCAGGTTAGCTACCTGTGCACGCACTTCTTCAAATGCGCCTTTCATCTTCTTCTGGAATATACGTGTGGCATATACCAGTATAGGCATGGCAATAAGAACTACAGAAGCCAGTTTCCAGTTAATCCAGTACAGGAAACCAAGTATTACAATCATTTTCAGCAGGTCGCTGATAATCATAAACAACCCCTGACTGAATATTTTGGCTATTGATTCTATATCAAATACGGTACGGGTTACCAGTCTGCCTACAGCTTCATTATCAAAAAACTTCATACGGAAGCGGGTAATGTGGGCAAAAAGTTTTTCGCGTATGTCCTTTACAATATCCTGTCCCAGCCAGTTTGCCCAGTACACAAAATAGAATGAAGAAGCTACTTCTATAATAAGCGAAATTCCCATTATCGCTACAAAAAGCATAAGGCCGTTCATGTCTTTTTGCTTAAAGTGGTTATCTATGGTATATTTAAGCAAATAAGGACGAAGAGCCGCAAAAATGGATAGCGTAATCGAAAAGATGATTACCCAAATGAAGCGGCTACGATAAGGTTTTGCAAAACGCATCACTTTTGCAAGTGAGGCGGTATTTTTATTTCGGTTTTTTGTATTCTCTTTCATAAGGTGCATCAAATATACGGATAAATTACCTTAGTAAGGTAAAGCCCGTGTGCCGGAACCGAGAAACCTGCCCGGCCACGGTCACGGCTTTCTATAATATTTCGAACATCTTCTACAGAAGATTTTCCTAAGCCTACTTCTACCAGGGTGCCTACAATGGCACGAACCATATTGCGTAGGAAACGGTCGGCCGAGATGTGGAACACCAGCTTATTACCATGCTGTTCCCACCGGGCCTCGGTTATTTTACAGTTAAATGTCCTTACATCGGTATGAGTTTTACTAAAGCATTTAAAATCAATGTATTCAAACAATACTTGTGCGGCTTCGTTCATTTTAGCTACATCAAGCGGGTGGAAGTTAAACCAGCTGCCTTCGTTTATAAAAGCGTCTTTAAACGTATGAATATGGTATTCGTAGCTACGGCTGGTAGCATCAAAACGGGCATGAGCATCATCATGCAACGGAATAAAACGGTATACTACAATATCCTTAGGTAAAAATGCATTGATCCTTTTGGTAAGTGCATCAGATTCTATTATGCCATCATAATCAAAGTGCGCGTACATTTGTGTGGCATGTACACCGGTATCAGTACGCCCTGCACCTGTGGCATCTATAGACGTACGCAGCAGGGTAGACAGTGCCTTGTTCAGCGTTTCCTGTACCGATGGGCTGTGGGGCTGGTATTGCCAGCCGCAGTAATTTTTTCCGTTGTAGGCAAACTCTACAAAGTATCTCAAAATTATTTTGTTTTAGTTATAAAAATTTTGCCTTTGTTTCCAGCGTAGGGAGCATACAGGCATCTTTTTTACCGTACCATTTGTATCGGTTGCGCGCGATATAATCATACACCATATTGTTCAGTTTATCCGGGAATGCTTTAAAAATCGATAAAAGGCTGTAAAAGCCACCAATTTCCGATGCTATTTCTAGTGCGGCCTGGGCTTTGTAATAATAGGCTTTGCCCGGCTCGTATAAAATAATGGAATCTACCTTAGAAGTGTCAATACCTATATAACGCACAATCTCCTGTCCGATTTCCGACTGTAAAGCCACAAACCGGAATACATCCTTTTTATCATGCTTTATAAGGAACTGTACTGTAGCATCGCACAGGTTACAAACCCCGTCAAACAGTATTATTTTTTTATCTCTGGGAAGTTCCATTTTCTTTTGTTTCAGGTTTCAAGTTTAAAGTTTCAGGTTGAGCTTCACTCAAACCCTAATCTGTACCTTATTAATCGCTACATTAAATAATCGCTACATTAAATAATCGCTACATTGTTGCATTATTTCTTTACCGCCTCTACAAGTTCCAGTTGCTCAAAATCTACCTTACTGGTAAATATACCGTAGTTTACTGTAGCCTTGTTTTTCTCTAACGATTCCAGTGTACCCACTGCCTTGCCGTCTATCATGCGTACGCGGTCGCCTATTTTTATAGGAAGTTTCGGTTTCGGGGCAGCAGCTTCTTTTATTTTTTTTTCCTTTTTCTCCTCGCGTATTTCTTCGACTTTAACCTTCACTTCGGCCATTATCTTTTTCTGCTCAACCTCCTTTTTCTTCTTCTCTTTCGGTTCGAGCTTCTTGCGCTTGGAGTTTTCTATTTCAACAGTCTTCAGGAATTCGCCTATCATTTCTTTCCTGTTCTTGTTGTTAAAGTACTTTTCGCTCATGTCATCCAGCTTTTGCCCAAGGTAAATCAGGCGCTGGTTAGCATCATACAGTTCCTGGTAGCTTTCCAGCTTTTGCTGTATACGGGTATTGATGTTCTCCATCTTTTTACCCTCTTCACGTGCGCGTTCTTCTTCTTCTTTAAGGATTTGTGAGGTTTTTTCCAGCTTAGAGCGTTCTTTTTGCAGCGTGGCAATGGTCTTGTCAAAACGCACCTTACTGCCTTCAATTTTCTTCTTAGCACGATTAATAAGCCCATATGGGATTCCGTTTTTCTGGGCTACTTCAAACGTAAATGAGCTACCCGCCTGGCCCAGTATCAATTTATACATAGGTTCCAGCGACTTTTCGTCGAAAAGCATATTCGCATTGGTAGCAAACGGCAATTCGTTAGCCAGTATCTTCAGGTTGGTGTAGTGCGTGGTAATAATACCAAAGGCTTCCCTGTGGTAAAACTCCTCCAGGAAGGTTTCTGCCAAAGCACCACCCAACTCAGGATCCGATCCAGTACCGAACTCATCTATAAGAAACAACGTTTTGTCATTACACTTACGAAGGAAGTAGTTCATGTTCTTCAGGCGGTAGCTGTAGGTACTCAGGTGGTTTTCTATGCTCTGGTTATCGCCGATGTCAGTAAGGATGCGGTCAAACAAAAACGTTTCACTACGCTCATGTACCGGAATCAGCAGGCCGCATTGCAGCATTAGTTGCAGCAAGCCAATGGTTTTAAGGGTAATACTTTTACCACCGGCATTCGGCCCCGAAATCACGATGATACGGTTGTTATCTTTAAGCTCTATGGTTTGCGGGTAGGTGGGCTGTTGCTTTGCTTTGTTGTTCAGGTACAAAATAGGGTGGTATGCCTCACGGAAATACAGCCTTTTTTCCTCAACAATAGTTGGGAGTAAGCCGTTTATCCTTTTGGCATACTTAGCCTTTGCAGCAACCACATCTATATCGGTAAGCAGTTCCTGGAACTCAAACAACATGGGCACATACGGCCTTACCATATCGCTCAGCACCTTTAGTATACGTTTTATTTCCTCGGTTTCCTCGTACTGGTAGTTGTTCAGTTCACGTGAATAACGCATGGTAGTATCCGGCTCCACGTAGGCAATACTACCTGTTTTGGAACTGCCAAGTATAGAACCCTTAACCTTACGGCGGTACATGGCAGCAACGGCCAGCACACGGCGGTTTTCTACCACGGTTTCCTTAATATCATCAAGGTAACCAAGGCTGTTGTAATGCGTTAGCGCTGAAGCAAAACTCTGGTTAATACGTCCGCGTACCTCATTTATCTGGCGGCGTATTTCGCGCAGGGCTGGTGATGCATCGTCTTTAACCTCCCCGTATTTATCTATTACATCGTCTATGTATTTTACCAGTTCCTTACTGAATTCCACTGTTACCGCACGTCTGTTAAGGGCAGGATAGTAGTCGTCAAACTTGGCAAGGAATTTCAGCATGGTGCCTACTGTATCAGTTAGCGTAGCTATTTTCCGGAATGCAGCTGCATCAAGATAGCTGTCTTCTATGGCTAAGAATTTCAGTTCGGCAGTAACCGGCTCAAAACCGTGGTTTGGCAGGGCATTGTTATTATCGAAAGACGAAAGGTATTCAGATGTTTGCTTCAGGGCATCCATAAGCTGCTCCCGGCTGGTAAAGGGGGCTATGGTAAGCGCTCTGTCATGACCGGGTTCGGTAATGCATCGTGATGCTACTTCTTCCAGTATCGTACCGAACTCAAGGTCTTTTAATGTTTTTTCTGTGATGGATTTCATTATGAATTGCTACAGCAAATTTTATGCAAAAATACTCATAAAACCGCACAACTGCATTATTGGCAGTTAAGTTTAGATATGGGTAATATATAAGGTTGCTTATATTTGCCATAGAAACCGATTATAATGAACGTAAACATACATCCTTCGTGGAAAGAAGTACTGGCAGATGAATTCGAAAAACCATACTTTGCTCAGCTGACTGATTTTGTAAAACACGAATATGCTGCCCATACCTGCTACCCACCGGGAAAACAGATTTTCTCTGCATTTGATCATTGTAATTTTGATAATGTAAAAGTGGTTATCATAGGGCAGGATCCGTACCACGGCCCCGGACAGGCCAATGGTCTGTGCTTTTCGGTAGGCGATGGTATACCGTTGCCACCATCGCTAATCAATATTTTCAAGGAAATTCAGGCCGACCTTAATAAACCGTTTCCTCCTACGGGCAACCTGGAACGCTGGGCAGACCAGGGAGTGCTACTACTGAACGCGGTGTTAACAGTTCGTAAAAGTGAAGCTAACAGTCACCAGGGCAAGGGTTGGGAAACTTTTACCGATGCTGTTATTAAGAAAATTTCTGATGAAAAGCACGATGTGGTATTCTTGCTTTGGGGTGGCCCTGCCAAAAAGAAGGGTGCACGTGTAGACCGAACAAGGCATTTGGTTTTAGAAAGTGGTCACCCGTCGCCGCTGAGTGCTAACAGGGGATTGTGGTTTGGCAACAGGCATTTTAGCCGAGCTAATGCTTTTTTGGCTGAAAAAGGGAAACCGGCAATTGAATGGTAGTTTAGATTGTTGGATTTTTAGACTTCTAGGACTTTTAAAATTGATGGAGTCGCGGCAGATACATTGACTCTGTCTTATCAGCATCAATATATAAACCCTGATTATACTTATTATTTAGACAGTTGCTAAATAATAAGTATAATCAGGGTTGTTTTTTTGTCATATCGGTTTATTTATAGCTATTATTTTTAAAAGACTTAAAAAATTTCACGAAATCGTTTGCAGTATACATATTTAAATATATATTTGTGCAATCGATTACATTGTTTGCGCGAATATAGAAATTTTAGAAACTGCCGGCCTGTATGATGGGTCGGCGGGTATTTTAAATCACTAATACTATAACTGAACCAAATGTCTAAAACGATAAAAGAAAAAGGAAACTACAGGTGGACAATATGTGCCTTGTTGTTTTTTGCAACCACTATAAACTACCTCGACAGGCAGGTGCTTTCACTTACATGGAGTGAATTTATTGCACCTGAATTTCACTGGACTAATAACGATTACGGTAATATTACCGCTTTGTTTTCTATATTTTATGCCATTTCGCTACTGTTTGCAGGACGTGTGGTAGACGTACTTGATACCAAGAAAGGCTTTCTTTTGGCAATCGGTGTATGGTCTGTAGGTGCCTGCTTGCATGCTTTTGCAGGTATAGCCACATCGGGCGTAATTACAGGTAATTGGTTTTTGGGATTTGAGGGCGCTAAAGAAATAATAGGTGGAATCCAAAATACTGCAACGGTAATATCGGTAAGTGTTACTTTGTTTATATTAGCCCGTTTTGTACTGGCAGTAGGTGAGGCGGGTAACTTCCCTGCCGCTATTAAGGCTACAGCTGAGTACTTTCCTAAAAAAGACAGGGCGTATGCTACCAGTATATTTAATGCAGGGGCTACTGTAGGAGCCCTTGCCGCACCGGTAACTATACCGTTTATTGCAAAATCATTTGGGTGGGAAATGTCGTTCATTGTAATTGGGGCTTTAGGTTTTGTTTGGATGGGCTTCTGGATGTTTTTGTATGACAAACCTGAGAAACACAAAAAAGTTTGCGAAGCCGAACTTGCCTACATACAACAGGATAATATCCCTACAGAAAATGAAGGAAATTCTGTAACGGAATCAGCAGGTAAAGTTTCATTGGCTAAATGCTTTCAATACAAGCAAACCTGGGCATTTGCATTCGGTAAGTTCATGACTGATGGTGTATGGTGGTTTTTTCTGTTCTGGACACCTGCTTACCTTAGTTCGGTATATAATATGGATTCTGCACAATCAGCATTCCCGCTATTTGTGCTGTATATGATAACCCTTCTTTCAATTATAGGAGGCTGGCTGCCTACATACTTTGTAGAAAAGAAAGGTATGAACCCTTATGAGGGCAGGATGAAGGCCATGCTTATTTTTGCTTTTTTCCCTTTGTTGGCAATGTTTGCACAACCTCTGGGTAAATACAGTTATTGGCTTCCTGTAATTATTATTGGTATTGCGGGTGCAGCACACCAGGCGTGGTCTGCTAATATATTCACTACAGTAGGCGATATGTTTCCTAAAAAAGCTATTGCTACCATAACCGGGATAGGTGGCCTTGCAGGAGGGTTAGGCTCTACATTAATAAATAAAGGCTCGGGTGTTCTATTTGATTACACTAAAGAAACCAATATGGATTTTATAGGTTTTCAAGGTATTGAGGCAGGCTACTTTATAATATTTTCTATATGTGCTGTGTGCTACCTTACAGGATGGTATGTTATGAAAACGCTGGTGCCTAAATATAAACCCATTACTGATTTGTAATAGTTATTCACGATAAAGTATGATTGGATTATTTGATCTTACAGGAAAAAGAGCTTTGATAACCGGAGGTACTCACGGACTGGGTATGGCTATGGCAGAAGGCCTGGCAAGTGCCGGTGCTGAGCTGGTTATTACCGGGACTACACCATCTAAAATGGAGGAGGCACTTGCGTATTATACCGGAAAAGGCTACAGTGCAAAAGGGTACCTGTTTGACGTAACTGATGAACAGGCTGCCGAAGAATATGTGGCGCGAATCACTGAAGAGTTGGGTAACATTGATATATTGGTAAATAATGCCGGTATCATTAAGCGTGAGCCTGCCGCTACTATGGCTGTTGCCGATTTTCGCAGGGTTATAGATGTGGATTTGGTAGGACCGTTTATTATGTCGCAAATTGTAGGCAGGCAAATGATAGCCCGTGGCGAAGGTAAAATAATAAACATCTGCTCTATGATGAGCGAACTGGGAAGAAATAGCGTAACGGCTTATGCTTCGGCTAAAGGCGGACTGAAAATGCTTACCAGGAACCTTGCTACCGAATGGGCAAAGTATAACATTCAGGTAAACGGTATCGGCCCGGGATATTTTGCAACGTCGCAAACGGAGCCTATAAGGGTAGACGGGCATCCGTTTAACGATTTTATTATTAACCGTACGCCGGCTGCACGCTGGGGTAACCCCGATGACCTGGCCGGGGCGGCTGTTTTCCTGGCTTCTAAGGCAAGTGATTTTGTAAACGGACAAATAATATATGTAGACGGGGGTATACTGGCCACTATAGGCAAACCCCACGGAGAGAATTAATAAATAACAGGAAAAGGGATAACTATGGCTACTAATTTTATACACGACAATTTTTTGCTGGAGAATAAATATGCAGAGGAACTGTATCATAACTATTCTAAGAAACAGCCCATTATAGACTATCATAACCACCTGCCTCCGCAGCAGATAGCGGAAGACACGGTGTTTGAAAATATAACTAAAGTATGGATTAACGGTGATCATTATAAGTGGCGTGCCATGCGTACACTGGGTGTAAACGAACAGTTTATAACCGGAGGAGCTACTGATAAAGATAAGTTTATACAATGGGGGAAAACAGTACCCTATACCATGCGAAACCCGCTATATCACTGGACGCACCTGGAGCTAGCCCGTTATTTTGATATTTATGATTTACTTAACGAAAAATCGGCAGAGCGTATATATGTGGAGGCTTCAGAAAAACTGAACTCAAAAGAGTACAGTACACGAAACCTTCTTAAGAAAGTAAATGCAGAGCTTGTTTGTACAACAGAAGATCCTACTGATACATTACAATATCATAAACAGCTTAATACAATCGATTACGATGTGAAAGTAAGTACTGCTTTCAGGCCGGATAAAGCGATATTAATAGCCAATAACGGTTATAATGAATACCTGGATACACTTGGTGCTTCAGCAGATATAAACATTGATAGTTACACTGATTTATGTTCTGCGCTTAAAAAAAGAATAGAATATTTTAGTCAGAACGGTTCGAAACTTTCAGACCACGGGCTTGATTATATCTGCTTTGAAGATTTTACCGAAGCCGAGATTAATGCCATTTTCAGTAAGAGAAGGAAGGGGCAGGAAGTGAGCAAGACTGAGTCGGAAAAATTCCAGACAGCAATTTTGCTGTTCCTTGCCGAAACATATCATGAATTTGGCTGGGTACAGCAGTTCCACCTTGGAGCACTAAGAAACAACAATGCCCGTATGCACCGTATACTGGGCCCTGACACGGGGTGGGATTCTATAGGCGATTATCCGCAGGCCAGAAACCTATCAGCGTTCCTGAATGCGCTGGACAGCAAAGACAAACTTACCAAAACCATTATATACAACCTTAACCCGGCAGATAACGAGGTTATGGCTACCATGATAGGTAACTTTAACGACGGTAGCGTGAAAGGTAAAGTACAGTTTGGTTCGGGCTGGTGGTTTTTAGACCAGAAAGATGGTATGACCAAGCAGCTTAATGCTCTTTCTAACATGGGACTTATCAGTTGCTTTGTAGGGATGCTGACTGATTCCCGCAGCTTTTTGTCGTTCCCAAGGCATGAGTATTTCAGAAGGATATTGTGCAACCTTTTGGGCGATGAAATCAAGAGGGGCGAGCTACCAAACGATATGGAATGGATAGGAAAAATGGTAGCTGACATAAGCTATTATAATGCTAAAGAGTACTTTAATTTTTAACCTTGTTTCGTTTTACTAAATAAATTAATCCGTTTAAAATGAGTAAGGTAATTACTTTCGGCGAAATATTATTGCGCCTGTCTACAGAGAACCATCTGTTCTTTTCGCAGGCAGGGGCTTTTACGGCCAACTATGGCGGGGGTGAGTTTAACGTGGCCGTTTCATTAGCTAATTATGGCGTTGATGCTTCGTTTGTAACCCGTGTTCCCGACAATGAAATAGGCAAATGCGCGGTACAGGAAGTGCGGAAAATGAACGTTGGGTTTAACAATATTATTTACGGTGGCGAGAGGCTGGGGATTTACTTTTTAGAAACCGGAGCCGGAATAAGGGGCAGCAACGTAGTGTACGACCGTGCCCACAGCGCCATGTCGGCATTAACGCCCGGTATGATTAACTGGGAAGAAATATTCATTGGTGCAAGCTGGTTCCACTGGAGCGGCATTACGCCTGCGCTTTCTCAAAATGCTGCCGATGCCTGCCTTGAGGCATTAAAAACAGCCCGTAAGATGGGACTTACCATATCGTGCGACCTTAACTACCGTGCCAAATTATGGCAATACGGCAAACAGCCTTATGAAGTAATGCCCGAACTATTGCAATATACTGATGTTGTTTTGGGGGATATAGATACAGCTTATTTTATGCTTGGTCATCAAAAAGTAAATCCGGATTATCAGCATAAAGAAACATTGCCTGTACATTACGACAAGTTGTTCCAGATGTGCCCAAACCTGAAAATTGCCGCTACTACGTTGCGGTATTCCGTTAGCGCCACGCACCAGCGTATAGGCGGGGTATTGTATAACGGATCGGATATTTTTAGTTCAGATGTGCGCGAAATTACTCCCGTAGTAGACCGCGTGGGCAGTGGCGATGCCTTTATGGGCGGGTTACTATACGGCTTGCTGCAATATGGCGCAGATTACCAGAAAACACTCGATTTTGCTGTGGCGGCCTGTTGCCTTAAGCATACAGTATCAGGTGATTATAACCTGGTAAATGTAAAACAAGTAGAAAATATAATGAGCGGGCTTTCGGCCGGTTTGGTGTCAAGATAATAAGCATGGCAAAATATACAAGGATAGAAGTAGCAAACGTGATGAAGGAAACCGGTATGGTACCGTTGTTTTTTCATGAAGATATAGAACTGGGCAAGCAGGTAGTAAAAGCCTGTTATGATGGTGGTGCACGCCTTATGGAATTTACCGCCCGTGGCGATTTTGCTTTTGAAGTTTTTGCAGCCCTAAATAAATATGCGCTTGCCGAACTTCCGGGGATGATAATGGGAGTAGGCTCGGTGACTGATGCGGCAGCAGCTTCACTGTATATGCAAATGGGGGCAAACTTTGTGGTAACCCCCGTATTTAGGGAAGATATAGCTGTAGCGTGCAACAGGCGAAAAGTATTGTGGTCTCCGGGTTGCGGTTCTTTAACAGAAATAGCCCGTGCCGAAGAGTTGGGCTGCGAAATTGTAAAGCTTTTTCCGGGTGATATATACAGTCCGGGGTTTGTAAAAGCGATTAAAGGCCCTTGTCCGTGGACGAGTATAATGCCTACCGGTGGCGTAAGCACCGACGAGGCTAATCTTAAAGGCTGGTTTGATGCAGGAGTTACCTGTGTGGGTATAGGTAGCCAGCTTATTTCTAATGAAATACTTAAAACTAGAGATTTTAACGGATTAAAGGAAAAAGTCAGTGCTACACTGGCTACTATAAGTAAAATCCGTTCAACAAAATATTAATAGTTAACCTGATAAAACAATGGAAAAATTAAACAGACAGAATGCGGGTTTAGAAAATACTTTTCCGATAAAGGTAGTACAGTTTGGCGAAGGGAATTTTTTAAGAGCCTTTGTGGATTATGCTTTTCAGGAACTGAATAAAAATGCAGGCCTAAATGCAGGTATAGCCGTAGTTCAACCGCTGCAAAACGGAATGATAAACATGATAAATACGCAGGACGGCTTGTACACACTTTTTATGAATGGTATAAAAAAAGGCGAACGTATACAGGAGATAGAGCTTATAAATAATATAGTAAAAGGTATAAATCCTTACACTGAATATGACAGTTTCCTGGCATTGGCTAAAGAGGAGGAACTGCAATTTATTATATCGAATACCACAGAGGCGGGTATAGAATACATTGATACCGATACGCCTGATATGCGGCCTCCGGTGGCTTTTCCGGCAAGGCTAACCGTATTGCTATACGAAAGGTTTATGCATTTTAACGGAGATTCAACAAAAGGGGTTACCATCATTCCATGCGAGCTGATTAACTTTAACGCCGATACTTTAAAAGAAATCATCTTTAAATATAGCGACTTATGGAATCTTGATAAAGGTTTTAATACTTGGCTGACTGAAAGCTGCTCGTTCCACAATACCTTGGTAGACCGTATAGTACCAGGATACCCCAGGAATGAAATAGAAGAATATAATAGTAAATTGGCCTACAAAGACGACCTGATTGTTACCGCAGAGCCATTTTTCCTATGGGTTATAGAAGGTGATGAAGCCTTGAAGCAAAAGCTTCCGTTCCACAAGACTAACGTAAATGTGAAGATTGTAGACGATATGCAGCCATTCCGTACTCTTAAAGTACGCATACTTAACGGTGCGCATACCGCTATGGTGCCGTTTTCGCTGCTTTATGGAAATGAAACCGTGAAACAAACCGTAGACGGCGATTTTACAGGTAAATTTGTAGATCGTGTTATTAACGAAATTAGCGGTACGCTACCTATGGATGAAAATGAGGTAAAGGAATATGCAGAAGAAGTAATGGACCGTTTCAGGAATCCGTTTATAAAGCATTTACTGTCGGATATTGCCCTTAACTCAGTCTCTAAGTTTAAGGTGAGGGTACTGCCAAGCTTGCTTCAGTATTATAAAAATAATAACGAACTGCCTACAGAACTGGTGTTTTCACTGGCATGCCTTATCCGTTTTTATAAAGGAACCTGGAATGGTAACACACTTCCTGTAAAGGATTCTCCGGATGTGGTTGCCGAATTTGACAAGGCGTGGGCTACCGGGGACATAAACCACGTAGTAAACTCAGTTCTTTCAAATACCGATTTTTGGGGTGAAGACCTAACCCTTGTTGAGGGAGTTGGTGCACAATTGGTGGCGGCGTTGTCTGAAATAGAAAACAATGGAGTAGAGGCCGCATACAAGAATTTTTCTAAAGAATATCAGGCTTAAAAGTAAAGATTATGCAGAAGAAATTAATAAAAGTAAACCCTACAGATAATGTAGCGGTGGCGTTGGTTAACCTTGTTGCCGGCGAACAGATAGGATTTGAAGGACAGGATATAAACATAGTATCTGATGTTAAGGCGAAGCACAAAATAGCGTTGGTTGATTTTCAGGTAGGAGACAGGATAATAATGTACGGCGTACTGGTAGGTAAGGCTAGCCAGTTTATAGGCAAAGGCGATTTACTGTCTACCCAGAACGTGAAACACGAGAGTGATAAAGTAACCGGAAAAACAGAAAGCATTGGCTGGTCTGTACCAACCGTTGATAAATGGCAGGGTCGCACATTTATGGGCTACCATCGTGAAGATGGCCAGGTAGGTACTGAGAACGTTTGGCTATTCTTCCCGTTGGTTTTTTGTGAAAACAGGAACATTGAAATACTGAAAGACATTTTTGAAAAAGAGCTTATGAAGCCTAAAGAAAATGACTACCAGTTGTTACTACGTTCGTTAGTTAATAAAGAAAACGGTGGTACAGGCGTTATAGAACAAGCTACCGATTCGGATTTATTTAAGAATATTAAGGTTAAGTTTATTACCCACCAGGGCGGCTGTGGCGGTATCAGGCAAGACTCATACAGTCTTGCAAAACTGCTTGCAGGGTATGTAAACAATCCTAACGTGGCCGGTGCTACCGTACTGAGCCTGGGGTGCCAAAACCTACAGATACAGATATTTAAGGATGCCTTAAACGAAATTAACCCGAACAGTACCAAGCCGGTACTGATCTACGACCAGCAACAAATGGGTACCATAGATGCTATGCTAAGTAGTGTGGTAAAAGACTCGTTTGAAGCCATTAAAAAGGCAAACTTGCAACAAAGGGAACCAGCATCGCTTTCTAAGCTTAGGATTGGGTTAGAATGTGGTGGTTCTGATGGTTTTTCAGGTATTTCGGCAAACCCAACACTGGGTGTTATGTCAGACACGCTGGCGGCATTGGGCGGAACTACTATTCTTTCTGAATTCCCTGAATTGTGTGGGGTGGAGCAGGAGCTGGTAAACCGCTGTGTAGAGGAAGAAGACGGCAAGCGTTTCCTTGACCTAATGAAATGGTATGAAAAAACAGTAGTGGATGCAGGATCTGGCTTTGACATGAACCCATCGCCGGGGAATATTAAAGACGGGCTTATTACCGACGCAATGAAATCGGCCGGAGCGGCCAAAAAAGGAGGAACTTCACCTATTACAGGTGTATTTGACTATGGCGAATACATAAGCAAACCGGGGCTTACGCTGCTATGTACACCGGGTAACGATGTAGAGTGTACTACTGCTATGGTAGGTTCTGGGGCTAATATGGTATTGTTTACTACCGGTTTAGGTACACCTACCGGTAACCCTATAGCACCTGTTGTTAAAATATCATCTAACTCTGATTTGGCTAAGAAAATGCCAGATATTATTGACTTTAATACCGGTGAAATTATTACCGGAGATAAAACAATAGATGAGATGGCCGATGAACTATTGGATTTTATAATAGATGTAGCCAGCGGTACCATAGAAACTAAAGCAGCTGTACTAAACCAAAATGATTTTATCCCGTGGAAGAGGGGAGTATCGTTATAACAAAAAAAGTGTGGGTTAAGGCCCACACTTTTCTTATTTTCTTGTAGATGATTGTCTTATAATCAGTTCCGGGTTTAAAACCACTTTCTTTTCTACAACCGCATTTGATGTGTTTTTAATTTGCTCCATAAATACCTGTGCAGCAATTTTTCCCATATCCATGGCACACTGGTCTATTGTAGATATGGTAAGTTCCATAAATTTTGTAAAGGCCTCGTTACCAAACCCTACTACACAAACTTCTTCCGGAATTTTAATACCTTCAGCCTTTATTTCCTGAACTGCTCCTAAAGCTGCAAAATCACTGGTAGAGAATATTGCGTCGGGTTTTTCCTTTAATTTAAGCAATTGCTTTGCTGCCTGTTGCCCGTCTTCTACCTTACTTTTTGTTTGAATAATGTAGTCTTCATTTAGCTCCAGTCCGTTATCATTCAAGGCTTTAAGATAACCATTAAAACGGTTTTCATAAATCTCAAGTGCCCTGTCGCCGGTTAGGTAAGCTATTTTTGTACAGCCCTGTTTTATAAGGTGGTTCGTAGCGTTATATGCGGCGTTAAAGTCGTTTATGGTTACAGTGCTTACACCTTCAATGTTCTTTTTACGGTCAAAGAATACAACAGGTACTTTTTTGTCCAGTACTTTTTTTATGGCTTTCTCATTTTCAGAACTTACGGTAGAGATGGACATCAGTATGCCGTCTACATGAGCATTTAGCAGCGTATTAATATTATCTATTTCCCTTTTTTCATCTTCATTGGTCTGGCAAATGATAACATTATACTGATGTGGATAAAGTTCTTCTTCAATTCCCCTGATGATGGAAGAAAAGAAGTTAGTATTTATGCGGGGTACTATAACTCCCACATTATAAGTTTTCCCACTTTTTAAAGCAACCGCAAGCTTATTTTGCTTATAATTCAGCCTGGTAGCTGTTTCTTTAACAAGCTCTATGGTAGCCTGACTGATTTTTGGATGATTGTTTAACGCCCTTGACACTGTGGCTGCAGAGATGTTAAGCTCTTTGGCTATGTCATATATCGTAGCTTTTTCACTCATAAGTGAAATGTTTTTGTTTAAAATAAACTGTAAAAGTAATATAAAAAAGTATAAGTTAACATGTTGATGCTATCGATTGCATTATTTTTTGTTTTAATTCAAATCAATGAAAAAAACGCAATCAAAAATGCAGAAAATTCGGGCTAAGTATTCTATTTTTTGCTGTTTTGATTTTATTTTCGTAATTATTTTCAGTATCAATATTTTTTTTGCTTTTTTTTGGTAAACTGGAAATTAATAATTACGTTTGTGTAATCGATTACATAAAACGTTTTCGTTTAAATTTATTCTTTGTATTTCAACAATCAAATAATTGAATATTTAATGTTTAAACAATCAATATATAAATACCCTGTAATTGCCGCATCAGGTTTGCTTATCCTTTTTTCTTGTGCATCTAAAAAGGACAAGAAAAGTGATATGGCAAGCGGATGGGAAAAAATGCAATTGATAATAGACCAGGTTCAGCCGCCGGTATTTAATAATAAAGTTTTTAATGTAGCAGACTACGGCGCGGTAGCAGATGGGCAGACAAATAACACTGCTGCTTTTGATAAAGCCATTAAAGCCTGTAACAAAGCAGGTGGTGGTGTAGTAAAAGTTACACCCGGAAAATACTTTACAGGGCCTATTCACCTTGAAAGCAATGTGAATTTAAATATTGAAGAAGGGGCGGAGATTCTGTTTAGTTTAAACCCCGATGATTACTATCCTTTAGTACAAACATCATTTGAAGGTACTGAGATGATGAACTATTCGCCACTTATATATGCTTATAATAAAACGAATGTGGCAGTAACAGGTAAAGGTATTCTAAACGGTCAGGCAAATAAAAGCAATTGGTGGACCTGGATGGGTCAAAAGCCTTACGGTTGGGAAGAAGGCATGCCTAGTCAGCGCGATTCTCTCAATCGATTGCGTTTGGTGGCACTTGCTGAAGACGGTGTTCCGGTAGACAAAAGAATCTTTGGTAGAGGGCATTATCTGAGGCCAAATTTTGTTGAGTTCTTTGAATGTAAGAATGCTATGCTTGAAGGGGTAACTATAGTAAATGCTCCGTTTTGGATTATCCACCCTATGAAATCAGAGAATGTTTTAGTAAAGGATGTAACCATAAGAAGCCACGGGCCAAATAACGACGGTTGTGATCCTGAATACTCTAAGAATGTTGTGATTCAAAACTGCATTTTTGATACCGGCGATGATTGTATTGCTATTAAATCGGGTCGGGATGCCGATGGTAGGAGGGTAGCTATGCCAAGCGAAAATATAGTAGTAAAGGATTGTAAAATGTATGATGGCCATGGTGGTGTAACCATAGGCAGCGAAATATCGGCAAGTGTACGTAATGTGTACGTAGACAACTGCGATATGGACAGCCCGGAGCTGGACAGAGCCATAAGGATTAAGACCAATACCAGGCGTGGCGGTATTATTGAAAATGTGTATGTAAGAAACATACGCGTAGGGCAGGTTAAAGAATCTGTATTAGGTATGACCATGTTTTATGATGTGCATGGTAACCAAACGGGAGATTTTATGCCAATTGTGCGAAACATTTTCTTAGAGGATGTAACGGTTAAAAATGGCGGCAAATACGGAATCCTTGCCAAGGGTTATAAGGAATCGCCTATAACTAACATTGTTTTTAAGAATGTAACGATAGAGAAAGTAGAAAAAGAATACTCGCTTGAGAATGTGAAGGATCTCAGGTTTGTAAATACTAATATAAACGGCTCTGAGGCTATAACCAAATAACTACTCAGGGGGCTGTTTTTAAAAATTTGAAAGAAAATAAAAGCTGTACGGGATAAAGTGAAATCCCTAATACAAAGTTCAGAAATTATAACTCAGGGCTATAACCAAAATTAAAACTGAGTAGCTATAACCACAAAAACTAACTTTTTTTAATAACCAAACTCTCATTTATGTGTATTAAATACTTGTATTACAAAGGGGGCAATTTTTGCCTTATCGTTACTGTTTTAATGACACTTTTTTTAAGTTTAAACGCTAGTGCTCAGGGAACAACCGCCGTGAGTGGCGTTGTTAAGGATCCTACGGGGGCTACACTTCCTGGGGTTACCGTACTTGAAAAAGGGACTACTAATGCGGTTTCTACTGACTTTGATGGTAACTATACTATTAAAGTTGCAGGCGCTTCAAGCGAACTGGTTTTTTCTTACATAGGCTTTGAAACTACTACTAAAGCCGTAGGGAACCAAACAAAAATAGATGTTGTACTAAGCGATAAAGTTGCCCAGCTGGACGAGGTTGTGGTAATTGGCTATGGTTCTGCAAAGAAATCAGACCTTACTGGTGCAGTATCTACCATATCTGGTGATGCGCTTAAAAAAGTTTCTATGCCAAGTGTAGCCGAAACCCTTACAGGACGTGTTGCAGGTGTACAGGTTACTTCATCTGAAGGGTCGCCGGATGCCGACATAAAAATAAGGATACGTGGAGGTGGCTCTATAACACAAGACAGTTCGCCGCTTGTTATTGTAGATGGATTTCCGGTAAGCAGTATCAGCGATATATCTCCAAATGACATTGACCAGATAACTGTTCTTAAAGATGCTTCATCTACAGCTATTTATGGTTCGAGGGGAGCTAACGGGGTTATAATTATTACTACGAAGAGTGGTACTAAGGATAATAAGTTGGCTGTTACTGTAAACTCGTTTTTCGGAATGAAAAAAATGGTGAAAACCATTGGGGTTACGGGGCCTCAGGACTATGCAGACTGGCAGTATGAATATGCCTTACTTACTAATGACGTGGCCTCTTATGAAGATAAATTCGGAACCTGGTCTCCTAATGCTTATGCAACTACAAAAAAAGTAGACTGGCAAAAAGAGATTTTTGGGCGCACCGGTACCGTACAAAGCCATGATATAGGGCTTAGAGGTGGTTCGGATAAGTTAAACTATAGCTTCAATTATACCCGTTATGATGAAAAAGCTATAATGTTAGGCTCTGATTATAAGAGAGACAACATTTCTATGAACCTAAAGAATAAGCCCAGTGATAAAGTGAACCTAAACTTTACACTACGTTATTCTGACACTAAAGTAAACGGTTCGGGTACGAACGAGCAGAAGGAAATTTCCTCGGCCGATTCGCGCCTTAAAAACATGGTGGGTTATGCCCCTATGGATGTTCCCGGCCTTACAACTGATAATACAGATGAAGCCGTAGCAGGTTACTTGGTTAACCCGTATGTATCTATTGCAGATAATGACCGCCAACAGGAACGAAAAAACATAAACATGCTTGCGGGTCTTGGGTGGACTCCTGTTAAAAACCTACAGTTTAAATCTGATTTTGGCCTTGACAACTATTTTATTACCGATAACCGTTTTTACGGACGTTCTACGTATTACGTAAACAATATACCTGCAGCAGACTATCAGGGAAAACCTGCACTGATAATGTCGGACAGGCAGGATTCAAGGTTTAGGAATGCTAACACCCTTAACTATGATTTTAAAGATATTGTAGGCGATAAGCATAACCTGAACCTACTGGTTGGTGAAGAAATGATCAATTATCAGAGTACAATAAAAACATCTACCATTCACAACTTCCCTGATTTCTTTACCTTCAGTAATGCGGTAAACCTATCGGCTATGGGTACGGCTCAAAACATAGATAATTACTCGTACCCTGAAGATAAGCTGCTTTCATTTTTCGGACGTTTAAATTACGACTTTGATAGCCGCTATCTATTAACAGCTACCTACAGGGCAGACGGTTCGAGCAAGTTCCTGGGCGACAACCGCTGGGGATATTTCCCTTCGGCAGCAGCTGCGTGGAAAATATCAAGTGAGGAGTTCATGAAAAACCTTACCTGGGTAAACCTGCTTAAACTAAGGTTGAGCTACGGGCAGGCCGGTAACAATAATATTCCTGTGGGGCAAACAATACAAACATTCCTTGTGTCTAATTCTACATGGATAAATGATGTTTCAAGCTACTTGTCTCCGTCTAAAACCATGGCTAATCCTGACCTGAAATGGGAAACTACCATTACACAGGATTTAGGTTTGGATTTCGAATTGTTTAAAGGAAAACTAAACGGTTCAGTAGACGTTTATAAGAATGTAACCAAGGACCTGCTTATAAACTTCCCGGTTGCGGGTTCGGGCTACGATACCCAGTACCGTAATATGGGGGAAACCCAAAATACCGGTATCGAGGGATCGTTAAACTACTTTGCAATTGATGAAAAGGATTACGCACTAAATTTCTCGTTTAACATTACTGCAAACAAGAGCAAGATAAACTCACTTGGCATAATGGATGATTTCGGACAGTCATCTAACTGGGCCTCTACTGCCATAGGCAACGACTATGCTGTAAGGGTAGGGCAGCCTGTAGGTATTATGTATGGCTACAAAAGCGACGGAAGGTATGAAGTTTCTGATTTTACATACGATGGAGGCACATATACACTAAACTCAGGAGTAGCTGATGCTACAAGTGTAGTAGGCCCTGTAAAACCGGGTATGATGAAGCTTAAGGATATTAATGGAGATGGCGTTGTTAATGCCGATGACCAAACCATTATAGGTAATGCTAATCCTAAGTTTACGGGTGGTTTTGTACTGAATGCCAATGCATATGGGTTCGACCTTATGGCAGCCTTTAACTGGAGTGTAGGTAACGATATCTATAACGCTAACAAAGTAGAATTTACTACTGCTACACCAAATACCCAATACAGGAACCTGAGCTCTACAATGGCATCAGGAAGCCGCTGGACAAATGTTGATGCTTCAGGCCAGTTGGTTACAGATCCTTCGGCACTGTCTGCACTAAACGAAAATACCACCATGTGGTCTCCATACATGCAACGTTTTGTATTTAGCGACTGGGCTGTAGAAGACGGCTCTTTCTTAAGGTTAAACACCCTTTCATTGGGCTATAGCCTTCCGGCCGGAGTTAACCAAAGGCTTGGAATTTCAAGGTTAAGGTTCTATACAACATGTAACAATGTGTTTGTACTTACAAACTACTCAGGGCCAGACCCTGAGGTGTCTACAAGAAGGGCAACCCCTCTTACGCCGGGTGTAGATTATTCGGCATATCCGCGCAGCAGGCAATTTGTTTTTGGTTTAAACCTAAGTTTCTAAATTCTAACCTTGTATTGTAACAATGAAAAATATATTAAAAATAACCGGAATAGCAGTTGCGGCCTTTCTTATAGGTTGTGATAGTTTTACTGATTCATTAGAGACGGCACCGGCATCTACGATGGATGAATCGCTTATTTTTTCTACACCGGGTCTTACTCGCAGTGCTGTAGATGGTATTAAGATTCCTTTTGGCGAAACAAACTCTTACAGGGGCAGGTTTCTGCCATGGTACGGATTTAATACTGATACAGAATGGTACAACTCATCAGAGTCTACCAGTTCTGATAATGCTGATCTTTGTATTTACGATGCCAAGCCGAACAACAGCCAGATGAATACATTAAACAATGTATGGGCCATGATGTATTCGGGTATAGAACGCGCCAATATTTGTATTAAAGGTATTCGTGCGTATGGTAATCCCGCAGCAGATAACGATATGGGATATTTATTAGGCGAAGCACTTACTTTAAGAGCAGTATATTATGCTGACTTACTTAAAACCTGGGGCGATGTTCCTGCACGTTTTGAGCCTATTACCACAGAAACCCTGTATATAACAAAATCGAGCAGGGATGTAATTTACAAACAGATAATTGCCGACCTTGGCGAAGCCGAACAACTTGTACCCTGGCCAAATGCATCTACAAATACAACAACTACAGAGCAGGTAAACAAGGCTTTTGTAAAAGGACTTAGGGCGCGCCTTGCACTGGCTGCATGCGGCTACCAGCAATATCCTGACGGTGTACGAAGAAGTACTGATACCGAACTGTCTGTGCAAAATATGTATACACTGGCGTATAACGAATGTAAAGATGTAATAGATAGCGGTTCGGCTCATCTTGAATCATCATTTGAAACATTCTGGAAAAAATACAACCAGGAAAATATCGTTGCCGGTGGCGAATCACTTTGGGAAATTCCTTTTAGCGATGGACGTGGCAGGATGCTGTTTACCTTTGCTGTAAGACATACTTCTGTAGACCAGTACCAGGCAAACGGAGCAAACAGGGGTGGTGCCGGCGGACCGCTACCACATATCTTTTATGATTATGACGTAGCCGATACCCGCAGAGATGTTACCTGTGTGCCTTATCTATGGGGTGCCGCTGTAGACGGGGTATCTAAACAACAGCTTGGCGCTCTTAATAAATGGTATTTTGGAAAATACAGGTATGAGTGGATGACCCGCAGGGTAACCTCTACTAACGATGACGGTGTGAATAAAATATACATGCGTTATGCCGAAATACTTTTAATGGCTGCAGAAACTGCTAATGAACTTGAGGGGCCGGCAGCGGCGGCGCCATATCTTAAACAGATAAGGATGAGGGCATTCCCGGCAGCGGTTCAGGCAGAAAAAGTAGACAATTATGTAAATGCGCTTACTTCAAAACAGGCAATGTTTGATGCCATTGTTGAAGAACATAAATATGAATTTACAGGTGAAATGGAGCGTAAGCAAGCACTTATCCGCTGGAACCTTCTTGGGGCTAAGCTTGATGAAGCCAAAGCTAAAATGTTCCGTTTACAATTGCGTACTGATGAATATGCCGATGTACCGTCTACGCTATACTATAAATTTGCTTCAGATAATGAAAGCTTAATAATTTATGGTCTTAACCACGGTGAGTTGGATGATCCGGGGGCAGGGTATACTTCTTTTGCATGGTCTACACTTACTGATTCTAAGATAAACAGTATATACAAAGCAGGTGTTAACCCGGATGCAAGGCAGTTCTGGCCTATATGGCAGGTATTTCTGGACAGCAGTAACGGCCTTCTGGTAAACGACTACGGATATTAGTAGTTACCCGTTTTACGATTTATGAGTAGTGTCATTCATTTTCATAGGTAGTTAGTTTTTAATAGGGGCATATCCTTTTAATGCCCCTATGTAACTCCTTTGTTTTCAATGAATAATTAAGATATAAAGTAATACTATAAATGAAACCATTCATTATCAATAAGCAGTTACTTTCAGCTCTCCTTTTGGTTTGTTTTTTGTCGTTGTCTGCACAAAATCAGAATGATAACGCAATTATTCCATCTGATGTAAAATGGTCTGAAAGGATGGCTTTATCCATCATGAAGCGTCATCCTGAAGCTTACCAGATTGATGAAAAAACTGAGCCAAAATGGGATTATGTACACGGGCTGGTACTTACGTCGTTTGAAAAGCTATATAAAAGCACTAATAACACTAAGTATTATAATTATATAAAGGGTTATGCCGATGCCACTATTGACGCTAACGGAGGTGTTAGTTCTTATAAACCGGAAAGCTATAATATAGACATGCTTGCTGCAGGCCGTATACTGTTTAACCTTTACAACACCACGCACGACCCACGCTATCTTACAGTTTTAAAATCGCTTCGTGGCCAGATAAACGGCCAGCCGAGGACAACCGAGGGTGGATTTTGGCATAAAAAAGTATACCCTTACCAAATGTGGCTTGACGGCCTGTATATGGGGGAACCTTTTTATGCTCAATACACATCAGAGTTTGAAGGTGGTAAAAATCTGGATGATGTTGCAAAACAGTTTGAACTGATAACGCTACACGCCACTGATAAAAAAACAGGCCTGCTGTACCACGGTTGGGACGAAAGCAGGGAAATGGGCTGGGCAAACAAAGTTACAGGCTGTTCGCCTAACTTTTGGTCCAGGTCTATAGGCTGGTATTTGGTAGGGCTGGTAGATGCGCTGGATTATTTCCCGGAAAATCACCCTAAAAAGAAAGAACTGATAAAGTACCTGAATAACGTAGCCAAAGCGGTAACAAAATTTCAGGATAAAACAGGACTTTGGTACCAGGTAACAGATAAAGGGAGCAGTCCAGGTAATTACCTGGAATCGTCTGGTTCTGCAATGTTTGCCTATGCTTTAGCAAAGGGAGTAAACAGAGGCTACCTGCCTAAAAAGTATAAAAAAGTAGCAATAAAAGCATTTAATGGCTTAACCAGCAAGCTCATTAAAGTAGATGCCGATGGCGAGGTTACCATAACCGAAGCCTGTGCGGTAGCTGGTTTAGGCGGTAAACCATATCGGGACGGTTCTTACGAATATTATGTAAATGAACGTAAAAAAGACAACGACCCTAAAGCTACCGGTCCATTTATCCTGGCGGCGTTAGAACTAAATAAATAGTGTATGTGCAAGCGGTTGGTTTTCATATTAATTTTTGCAGTAACTGCACTACAGGCACAGCAGCAACAAAAACCGGTTTGGCAATCAGATAATGGCGATGGTACCTATACAAACCCGGTGCTTAATGCAGATTATTCTGACCCCGATGCTATAAGGGTAGGAGATGTTTTTTACATGACGGCATCGTCGTTTAACTGTATTCCCGGCTTACCCATACTCAAGTCGTATGATTTGGTCAACTGGTCGCTTATTGGTCACGCACTTGTTAAGCAGCCTCCTTATGATGTGTATAGTAAACCTCAACACGGTAACGGTGTTTGGGCACCATGTTTACGCTACCACAATAACGAATTTTATATTTATTACCCCGATCCTGATTATGGTATTTATGTTGTAAAGTCGAAAAAAATTGAGGGGCCTTGGTCAGTACCTGTTTTGGTAAAAGAGGGTAAAGGATTAATTGACCCTTCACCATTGTGGGACGATAACGGCAAGGCATACCTTGTTTACGCGTTTGCAGGAAGTAGGGCAGGTGTAAAGAGTATGTTGACTATTTGTAGTCTCTCTGTAAACGGTTTGTATACACAAAATGATGATGTTTTGGTCTTTGACGGCCATGATGAAGAATCTACCGTAGAGGGACCGAAGATTTATAAAAAGGAAGGTTTTTACTACATATTTGCTCCTGCGGGAGGAGTAGCCACTGGTTGGCAAACAGTATTCCGATCAAAAAGTATTTACGGCCCTTACGAAAAAAGGAAAGTAATGCATCAGGGAGCTACTGCTGTAAACGGACCGCATCAGGGCGCATGGGTTCAAACGGCAAAAGGGGAGGACTGGTTTCTGCATTTCCAGGACAAAGGGACTCCGGGCAGGGTAGTGCATTTACAACCTATGAAGTGGCAAAACGACTGGCCGATTATAGGAGAAGACAAAGACGGCGACGGCATAGGCGAACCGGTAACAAAGTACCGCAAGCCTAATGTAGGTAAAAATTTTCAGGTAGTATTTCCGCCGGAAGGTGACGAGTTTAATATTCCTAAGCTGGGCTTGCAATGGCAATGGCATGCAAATCCACAAGTTACCTGGGGCTTACCGGGAAGCTATGGGTATTATATGCTGAATTGTATACCAAAACCCGAAGGCGCCGTAAACCTCTACGATATCCCCAACTTATTGTTACAAAAGTTTCCTAATGAGGTTTTTACCGCAACTGCCAAAGTAGAGTGTAATTTTCATTCGGATGATGAGGAAGCCGGGCTTGTAGTAATGGGGCTTGATTACGGTTACCTTAAGCTTAAAACCGTATCGGGTAGGCTTTGTGTAATGCCTATGGTATGCACTAATGCCGATAAAAAACAACCGGAACGCTCTATAAGCATGGCAATGCTGTATGGTAAAGAAGTTTACCTCAGGGTTAAAGTAGATAACAGCAGTTGTACTTTTTCTTACAGCGAAGATGGAGTAAATTATACAGATGCCGGAACTTCTTTTAAAGTTAGGGAAGGTAAATGGATAGGAGCCAAAGTTGGCTTCACGGCACTAAGAAACGGTTTTATAAACGATGCCGGTAACATTAAAATCGACTGGATAAGAATAAATTAATTACACAGGAAAATGAAATTTTTAAAACTAATATTAGGCCTGTTATTAGCTGTTGTTTCGTGTAAAGCACAGATTAATGAAAAATCCTGGCAGAAAATAACACACAGTAACGATGATGCCTGGTTTGCATCTCAGGAAGCTGTAACTATAGCTGATAATGTACTGTTATATCAAAGGAACATTGGGGGGTGGCCAAAGAATACACCTATGCAAAACAGTCTTTCAGAGAGTGAAAAGAAAAAGCTAATTGATCTTAAATCAGAATCTAAGGAATGCACTATAGACAATGGTGCTACAACCCAGGAAATGATATTTCTGTCTAAGGTTTATAAGCAGCATCCTGACGAAAAGTATAAGGCGGCCTTTCTTAAAGGGCTTGATTATTTGCTCGAATCTCAATATCCAAATGGTGGCTGGCCGCAGTTTTATCCCTTAAAAAAGGGATACTACACCCACATTACCTATAACGACGACGCTATGGTGAATGTGCTGAATGTACTTAAAGATATAAAAGACGGCTCGGCTAATTTCCCTATAAAACCGTCTGATAAAACACTTGAAAAGGTAACGGTAGCTTTTAATAAAGGCATAGATTGTATTCTTAAAACACAGTATATACAAAACGGTAAGCTTACCGCATGGTGTGCGCAGCACGACGAAGTAACGCTTCAGCCAGCCAATGCCCGTGCTTTTGAACTGGCTTCACTAAGTGGCAAGGAATCCGCTAAAATAACCCTGCTATTAATGTCTATACCAAATCCGGATAAGAAAATAGTGGCTGCTGTAGACGCTGCTGTGAAATGGTTTGAACAAACTAAAATAGAGGGTATTAAGATAGAAAATATTACAAACAGCGATGGAAAGAAGGACAAAGTTGTGGTTGAAGATGCTACAGCCGAGCCACTTTGGGCCAGGTTTATGAACCTGGAGGACAATAAACCATTTTTTTGCGACAGAGATGGAATAAAAAAAAATACACTGGCTGAGATAGGCTATGAGAGAAGAAATGGATACGGATGGTATACTAATGAGCCGAAAGAAGTTTTAAAGAAATACGCTAAATGGAAAAATAGCTTGAAATAGCTATTTTTTTGACATAAAAACGCAATCGATTGCGCAAGTAAATAAATTTTTAAAACAAACCTTATTTTATTATGAAAACAAAAATACAAATGCTCTTTTTAGCACTGGTCTCCTGTATACCGGTGTTGTTAAAAGCCCAGACTACTGATGTTTGGGACTTTGGCGCAGCACAGCTTGACGCTGCTACGTATAACAATGTTCTAAGTGAATCTGTTATTAATTCGTGGTACGATGTGTCAGTTACCCCGGGTACTTCGGGCCTGGTATTACCATCGGCATTTACAGCCGGTGCGCTTTCGTGGGTGGGTGGAACTAACGACAGGCTTCGCACTACGAATACAAATCTTACACGTTATGATGCTAATATAGCAAGCGTAACAGATTATACCGGTAGGATTTATTGTAATGCAATTCCGTCTACAACAAACGGTTTGCCTGCCACGAGGTACCTTAGCCTTGTACTAAATGAAGACGACGAGGTGACTATTATAGCCCGTGGCGATACTGCAGGTTCACTTAGCTTTGTATACGAATCGGATCCAACGATGCAAACCGATAACGTGCCAACCACATCTACAAGTGCTACCGTAACCGAAGTGCACTTTGTAGCGAAATATGCCGGAACCTACCGCATTTTTGACCAAACTGCGAAGGCAAGCTTTTACAGGGTATATCGTACACCGGCTACTTATGTAAATGTTACCGGAGCTATAGATGTGTCTATGGCTTGGGGATTACCTGATGGATACTCGGTTGTATTTACAAACGCAGCGGGTAAATCATGGCCTGCCGTAATGAATACTGATGGTACTTACAGCGTAACGATACCTGTAGGTTACACTTACGAACTAAGCCTTGCAGATGCAAGCGGATTTATAATAAGCAGCGGCGATACACTGGATACTACTGGAATAACCACCCCTGATTATACACATGATATAGCGCTGCTTAGCGTAAACCTTTACTCACTTAGCGGTGCTGTTACAGGTCTTGGCACCGATATTTCGGCTATGCAGTTAGCATTTGCGCCAGATCCTTCGGTTTCTACAGCGTATGTACCTATGCCAATTGTAGATACAACAGCAGAAACTTACTCAGTGCAATTAGAGCCGGATATTGAGTACACTATAAGTGCTACCGGCGTAAATGATTATGAGATTTTACAAAATACCATAACACTTACTGCAACAGGAAGTACCTTTGATATTGCTTTTACGCCAAAATCTGTTTATCCTGTAACCATAAGCACTTCAGGGCTAACAACTATGCAACAGGAAAGTTTACAGTTAACCTTTACTAACCTGAATGAAGCTGGTTATAGCTATACATTCGGCCCACAGGATGCTATTGAATTAAGAGATGGTGTATACGCTGTTACCGCTTCAGGACTAAACGATTACCCTATAGAACTTGGACTTGCTTCTAATCTGGCTGTTAATGGTGCTGCGGTTTCTAAAACTCTGGAGTTTGTTCCGGTAACCGTATGGTCGTTTAACGATCAGGCTATTTCTACAACCACTTCGGCATCTTATAAGGGAATGCTGTTCACAGGTCAGGTAATCACGGTTACAAGTTCGGGTCACCTTGCGGCAAAATCGGGGGCTACCATTCAGGTACCTGTAAATCCTGGAGAAAAAGTTTCCGTATCGTACTACTATTCTGCAAACTTCTCTATTGAAGGTGGCGAAAGTATCATTACAGCTTCAAACACTACATCAGTAATAGAAAATGCAGAATATACTTATATGGGTGATGCTGCCGGTTTTGTAACAATTACCGTGGGTGGTGAGGCTACTGCTACAAGTTATTTTACTGAAATAAAAACCAGCCCGGTTACTGCTTATGTAGCTGAGATTACAGTGGGTACAGATAAAGATTACCCAACCATTAACCAGGCTCTTAAAGCCATTGCTTCTATGGAGCGTGGTGCTACAGACAGGGTTACTGTGGTAATAGACCCTGGGAACTATGAGGAGATGCTTGTAATCAACCAGCCGAATATTACACTTAAAAATGCGTCTTCGTCGCCAAACACAAACCTTATAAACAAGGGAGTAGATATAACTGAAGGTGCAGTAAGGATAACATCGTACTACGGGCACGGTTACAACTATTTCAGTATGGCAAATAACCAGAAATGGAATGAGGACGTATTAAATGTTAATACAGAAAACGGCTATACCTCTTATCAAAATACCGGTGCAGGTACTACTAACGGTTCGTATTGGAATGCTACCGTGGTTATCAGTGCGGCAGGTTTCATTGCCGAGAACATTATTTTCGAGAATTCGTTCAACCAGTATATTTCGCTTAAAGAATCGCAAGATACGGTACAGGAATGGTCTCAGGGCAGCCCGGGAGCAAGGCCAACTACTTACGGCGACACCAGTGTACAGCTAAGGACTATGGTAGAACGCGCAGCTGCGATAGCCATAACTAACAATACAGATAAGGTTGTTTTATACAAATGCCGTGTTGTAGGAAGACAGGATTCGTTTTACGGTGGAGTTGGTGCAAGGGTAGCAGTGTACAAAGGCGACATGATGGGAGCAGTGGATTACATCTTTGGAGGTATGGATGTTGTTTTCTACAAGTCGAACCTTACCATGAATGTTTGCGATCTTTCTAACGATCAGGCATATATTACTGCTGCACAGCAATCATCGGGCAGGGGATACCTTATGTACGAGTGTACGGTTACTACTGCAATACCTCAGGTAGAAACAGCTTCAGTGTATCGTGCCAAGCCGGGCTATTTCGGTCGTCCGTGGCAGGCTACTACCAGCGAAGTTGTGTTTTATAACACTACTATAGAAACATCAGATTATCCAGGTTCTGAAGGAAGCTCGTTAATAGTACCGGCAGGATGGAACAGTACGTTAGGCGGTACTTCAGCCGGAATGTATGAATTTGGTACCATAGAAGTTTCGGGTGTAAATAACACACCAAGCCGTGCTTCGTGGGCTACCAGCCTTACAACACCGGTACTGAATGACGGTACTGAAATTTCTACCTTTAACTTTACAAAGGGTAATGACGACTGGGATCCGTTTCCGGCACTTATAGAAAATGACCTTTCTACCGGTAATGTTACTCCGGTATCAGGTTTGCATATCTATGCTTATAAAAGCAATGTTGCCATTAACAATGTAAAATCTAATACTAATGTGCAGGTTTACAGTATAACAGGAGCATTGATTAAAACATTTAAAACTGCCGAAGACACTACTTTCACTTTAAATCCTGGCATGTGGATTGTTGTAGCTACATCGGGAGAAGGGCAAAAATCGGTTAAGCTTATCACATTTTAATAATTAACTGGGTACTGCTTTCGGGCAGTACCCTTATTTTCTTTTGCAATGAAAAAGAGTATTTTTTTATTTATTTTCGGACTGAGTATCTGGGGAGCTTCTGCCCAGACAAATTTTTCAGCCGTTCCCGAAGGGTTCGGAGCTAATACAACAGGTGGAGGGAGTGTTGCCGCCGAAACAGTAACTACTTTTGCTGACCTGAAGGCAAAGTTAACATCATCGACTGCGAAAGTAATTTTAGTTTCCGGTGAAATAACTGTCCCTTCAGGACAACCAATAAGTGCTGTAGTAACCAATAAAACACTTATTGGATTACCGGGTGCAAAGCTAATTAACGAAACCCAGTCTAATCCGGGGTCGGGTATACTTTACCTAAAGCCCGGTTCTAACAACGTTATTATCCGTAACCTTATTTTTGTAGGCCCCGGCGCGTATGATATAGACGGCAATGATAATCTTACTGCCGATGGCTGTACTAATTTATGGGTAGACCATTGTGAGTTTCAGGACGGTCAGGACGGAAACTTCGACTTAAAAGGATTAACAGACAATGTTACAGTTTCGTGGTGTAAGTTTACCTACCTGAAACCGGCAGTTTGTTGCGGTTCAGGAGGAAGTAATGACCACAGGTTTAGTGATCTTGTAGGTTCAAGTGCATCAAATGCTCCAGCCGACGGACACTACAGTATTACCTTTCAAGGGTGTTACTGGGCAGACGGTTGTAAAGAGCGTATGCCAAGAGCCAGAAATGCTGAGCTGCATATACTAAACTGTTATTACAACACCTCAGTTTCAGGTTCAAGAGCTTTAGGGCTTGGCGGTGGAATTAACAATACTACCTGCTATGTGGAAAACACGAACTTTGCCAGCATTTCTAATGTATACGCTAACTATAACAGTACCGATGGCGGTACGGTTGCAGTTAATTTTACAGGGTGCCTTAACCAGGGAAGTGCTGTAAATGTAGGTACGGTTACAGCTCCGTCTTACACCGCTACCGTAATCCCCGCTGAAGATGTTGCTGATGCTGTTACAAATACAGGTTGTGGAGCAGGTGCAACACTAAATGTAAACTCATCAGGAGAAATTTCGGTAGGCATCTGTGCTGCAACTGCGGGTACAGAAAATATAAAAGCCAACAATAGCATTTACCCTGTGGTAACTAATGATAGCCTGAAAATTTACTTTGGCAATCGTAACCCTGAAACTGCCGATATTGAACTATTTTCAACTAATGGTCAAAAAGTGTTAAGCTTTAAAAAAGCATCCGTTTCAGGTTCTGTTTTCACAGCAGATATTAGTTCACTTGCTGCCGGTACTTACATATGTAAGGTGAAAGCAGGGGAAGTGATTACTAACCTAAGGATACTTAAAAAGTAGCAATTTGCCTAGGTTCTTTTAAAAGATCTTTACCAAGCATAAATAATCATTTTCTTTTTTTATTGAAATATTTTTCACAATAGTTAAAATATCTCCTAAATAAATTGTTTATATAATAAAATTTACTAAATTCGTGTAATCGATTGCATGAAATTTGATTATTAATTTTTAAAACCAAACCTATGAAAACAAAATTACTTCCATCGCTATTAATTGCAGTACTTATTTCAAGTGCTTCATATGCTCAGACAAAAGTTTGGGATTTCGGTAATGATACAACTACCTGGCCTTTAAGCACAGGTATTACTACAGAAACTGTTATAGATAATTTAGGACTGTATCCTATCAGTACCAATACAAATTTTGGGGCTGTTACAGCTAACACCGCTTCATTCTCAGATGGCTATACAGCTGTTCAGCGATTCCAGATGAATGGCGGTGGCGGTGTTACGGCGCCCACATATATGCCTACACAACGCTATCTTTATTTTGATGTAGACAGTGACTGCCAAGTAAGCGTGTGGTTTAAAACCGGTAGCAACGGTGCAGTACGTACCGTAATGGTAACCGATGGTACTTCACTTATAGGATCGGGTACTTCTAATTCAGGCGAAAATGCCGATCTTGTAATATTTACGGCTAACTACACATCGGCAACGGGTGGCAGACTTTATATTTATGGCGATACGGCTAACAACCTTTATAAAGTACAGGTTACCGGCGCTAACGTAAGTACTGCTATAGCGGGTGTAGATAATCTTACAAAATCACAGGCTATGGTTTACTCTAACGGTAAACAGGCTTTTATCTCAAACGTAAAATCAGATACGCAAGTAAGTATTTATAATGTAGCCGGTGTACTGGTTAAAAAGTTCAATACAAGCCAGGATATGGCTCTAGATTTCCTGACTTCAGGGTTTTACATTGTAAACGTTAAATCAGAAGAAGGAAATGCAACAACTAAAATAGTAGTGCAATAGTTTTTGGGTTAATTCAATATTTGCTGGCTGATTACTAATTTTTATTATTGGGTTATTTTTGGGGTTTATCAGCCAGTAAAATTCTATGGGCAGTAGCGGGTTATTCCTGCTACTGCTTATTTAATATAGTAGTAAACATGAGAAAACTTTTTACGGTATTATGTGTATTTTCCGTTACAGTATTGTTTGGGCAAATTCCGGTTGACACGTCTTATACACCGGCCAGTGCATATAAAAAAGATGTAAAGAAATATCCGTTTATAAAGATTGCTCAAAGCACTGTTAGTGATAAGGTTATTCAGGAAAATGATATTGTTTACAAAACTATAGAAGGGAGAGCACTGCACTTTGATGCCTTTTTTAATAAAGAATCAAAGAAGAATCCGGCTGTAATACTCATACATGGGGGCGGCTGGAAATCAGGAAACAAACAGCACATGCACCAAATGGCACAGCAAATAGCCCAGGCCGGATATAGCTGTTTCTGTATAGAATACCGATTGTCGCTGGAAGCAAAATATCCTAATGCAGTTTTTGATGTTAAAGATGCCATAAAGTATATTAAAAAACATGCAACCGAATTTAACGCTAATCCAAAGAAAGTAGCGGTACTTGGCTGCTCTTCAGGTGGACAAATGGCTGCTTTAATTGGTACAACAAACGGTAATAAAAAGTTTGAAGAAAAAAGCCCGCTTAAAACATCAACAGATGTGCAGGCTATCATTGACATGGATGGAGTATTGGCATTTCATCACCCGCAGTCGCAGGAATCTGAAGTGGCTGCGTTTTGGCTTGGCGGTAATTATAAGGAGCAACCCCAGGTTTGGGAAGAGGCTTCTGCGCTAAACCATACCGATAAGAATACACCGCCTGTGTTGTTCATTAACAGCGAGCATATTCGTTTTCATGCCGGGCGTGATGAAATGATAGAAATTTTAAACCGCAATGGTACTTACAACGAAACAAAAACACTTGATGGTTCGCCACATTCGTTTTGGTTTTATGAACCGTGGTTTAATGAAATCACACTGTATTCCGTACAGTTTTTAGACAAGATTTTTAAATAAGGCTGGTATAAGCCCGATAAATATAAAGTAATATGTCTTTTTCTATTTTTACCCCAAAAAAAGCCGCCACAAAAATGATTCTGCTATTGGCTTTTCTTTCGTTTTCAATGAATTGTTTTGCCGCAGATGAAAGAAAAGTCGTTGCCCTGGACGGATCGGGCGATTATACTTCTATACAACAGGCTATAAACAACTCTAAGGCTTTTCCATATCATAGGATTACCATTTATATAAAGAATGGTGTTTATCACGAAAAGGTAAAAGTACACGAATGGAACAGTAATATTACCCTTGAAGGCGAAAGTATAGAAGGCACTATTATAAGCTACGACGATTATTTTAATAAAATCAATCTTGGCCCCAATAGTACTTTTTATACCTCTACCTTGCTGGTAGAAGGCGATAATTTCATTGCCAAAAACATAACGGTTGAAAACACGGCCGGCGAGGTAGGGCAGGCCGTAGCGCTTAGCCTCCACGCTAATAATGCAGCAGTAATAAACTGCAAATTATTAGGAAACCAGGATACATTGTATGTAACAGGAAATGGTTTTAAAAATTATTTTAAAGACTGTTTTATACAGGGTACAACCGATTTTATTTTTGGCAGTGCTACAGCATATTTTGATAATTGCACCCTTCACAGTTTAAGGGATTCATATATTACTGCTGCTTCTACACCGCAAGGTGAGGAATACGGTTTTGTATTTAGTAATTGCACCCTTACTGCCGAAAGTGGTGCTACAAAAGTGTATTTGGGCAGGCCCTGGAGAATTTACGCTAAAACGGTGTTTATTAACTGTAATATGGCGGCACATATATTGCCCGAAGGTTGGCAAAATTGGTCTAAACCGGATGCTGAGAAAAATAGCTTTTATGCTGAATACAACAATACCGGCAGTGGATTTACACCAAAGCGACGTGTGGCGTGGTCGCATCAGCTAACCGCAAAAGAAGCTAAAAATTATACTATTGAAAAATGTATGGGAATGCCTTTTTATAATGTTATAAAAACGTTGACCACAAAATAACACAACCCAAAATAGTCTTATGAAAACCAAATTACTTGTTATTCTTTTTGTTTTATCCCTGCAAACCGGTTTTGCACAAAAAATTACAATATACGGCATAGGTGACTCTACCATGGCCAACAAAGCTAATTCCGACAGAAATCCGGAACATGGCTGGTTACAGGTTTTTCCTGAATTAATGTCGGCCGACGTAAAGGTTATAAACAAAGCTGTAAACGGACGCAGCACGCGTAGTTTTATAAACGAAGGGCGTTGGGATTCTATAACCAAAAATTTAAAACGCGGTGATTACGTGTTCATTCAGTTTGGGCATAACGATCAGAAATCGGGTGATTCCACACGGTACACTAATCCACATACGGCATACCGTCATAACCTAATCCGCTTTGTTAACGAAGCCCGAGAAAAAGGTGCCATACCGGTTTTGTTTTCGTCTATAGTACGCCGCAATTTTAATGAAAAAGGTGTTTTAATAAGTACTCATGGCGAGTATACAATGGAAGCGCGTCTTGTGGCACAGGAATATAATGTGCCATTTATTGACTTGGAGTATTTTACAGAGTTACTGGAAGCATCGTATGGACCTGAAAAATCAAAGGAACTTCATTTACATTTTAAACCCGGTGAAGTGGCGTACTATCCTGATGGAAAGGATGATGATACCCACCTGAGCAGAAAAGGAGCCTTAGAAGTATCCAAGCTGGTCATTGCCGAAATAAAAAAGCAAAAGCTAAAATTAGCGGGTTATGTGAAATAGGTTATTAGACTACTTGGATTTTTGGACTGTTAGAAAGTTAGACTTCATAGAACTTTGGATTATTAGATTTTTGGATAGAATGTCATTCTAAAATCTAAATTTTCCAATAATCCAAAAGTCTAAGTAGTCTAAAAAGCCAATAATCTAATTAAAAGTCAGCTGTCCCAATATCTCCTCACTCATAAAAGGCCCACCGGGATAAGTAGCAGTATAATCAAGGTTTAGCCAAATCTGGCCGTATTCATCTTCATGATAATGTACTTCACGTCCGCGGCTTTCTTCTACAAACAGGTATTGTTTTATAAGATAATTGGCTAATTCTAAATCGGCTTTTTTCCCCACCAGCATTTCAGGGTACAGATGCCCACCGGTGTGTATAATGCGCGGCGTACCGCCTATTGCCCTAATACATGCTGCCATGAGTATGGCGTGGTCGTCGCAGTCGCCGGCAAAGTGCTGTAACGATTCGTCAGCAGTAGCTATGTATTCGGCGTTTCGTGGATCGTTTACGTAAATCCAGCGGTTACGTATATCTTTAAAAACCGAAAAACACTGTATCATCAGTCGCTGGTTGTGGAAGCCTTTTATTCCCTTAAAATATTTGGTAGCAGCGCCCACTGCGTAGTTACGAACTTTTGGGTTGTTGTAGTCTACTGCTTCTATTATTTCGTCTTTATTAGGAAAGGGCAGCAGGCGCGATACAATTACATCCTGCGGATTAGGGTCGTATGCCATAGTGTATACCATAGCCTGGTAATCTTCGTATACAGATATAAAACCGTAATTCCCTAAAAAAGAACCATACAGCAGTACCATGAGATATACAAATATGCAAAAGAACAATACCTTTTTCATGTAATGCAGCACTAATTGTATTGCAGCAATCATAGTAATAAAAATCAGTACACGATCTATGTGCAGCGGCCACTGTGGGTCTATAAGGTTTTGATGCAATATTATAAACAGCGGAATGGCTATAAGCACATTCAGTACAAAAATGATAATGGAATCCCAGGGCTTCTTTATTACGAGCCTTTCCCTAAACTGTTTTATTTTAGAAAAATCGGGTAGTTTCATTAACCATTGTAGTGCCGTTTACGGCGCCAGGTTTTCAAAAGGTATTTGTTTATCGGTAATGCCCAGTTGCAATAATTGTTCCTGTATTTTGTCAAACGTAATTTTGTCTGGTTTCGTTTGCGACCAACGGGTTAATTTTAGCCATTCGTTAATGTCGTCAACTTTCTGCCCGTAACGTTCTGCCAACGTTTTATCAATACTTGGTATCTGTTTGAAATCAAGCGTGGTATTATTTATTATCTCAAGTACTTTGGCAACAGCCTTGCCTTTGATTTCAAGTACTTCATTTCGCACCGCAATTACAAAACTCGGCCATGGTGTAGGGCAGTCGCCCACACGGCGGAAGATGCCTTTATCTACAATCGGCTTGGTCATAAAACGCTCCCACATAAAGTAATCAGCACGGCCTTCGGTAAGGGCTTCCACGGCTCCGTCCAGGGTATTTACCACCTCAAAACGTAGGTTGGCGGTGTTCCATTTTTCCTCCTGAGCCTGTACATAGGCCATAAGGTGCGAACCCGAGCCATAACGGCTTATGGCTACAATCTTGTTTTCAAGGTCGTCTGTGGTTTGGTAAGGAGAATTTGCAGCAACGTGTATGCCCCAGATTAATGGCGACTGCACATATATCTGTACTATTTTGCTGGGATTACCTGCTACAATGTCTTTTACAATACCTTCGGTAAGTATTACGGCAATGTCGGTTTCACCGTTGCGCAGCATTTGGCACAGCTTGCCGGTACCTTCAGGTATATCGGTCCATTGCAGGTCGATGCCTTGTTGTTCAAATTCGCCGTTTTCTATGCAGAGGTGCCAAGGCAAGTTAAAGTGCTCGGGTACCCCGGCTATTGTAAGTGTTGTCATTAGTAAATGCTAAAAGGTTTCCTGACAAATTTACTACCTTCAGCTAAATTAATACCATAAAAAATCCCTAAACCGAAGCCGGAATAGGGACTAAAACAAATAAACGCAAAAAATTATGTAGTAATTATATCAAGCGGTGCATAGCTGTTTCATGGTGCCGTTTTTTTGCAGGCTTATGTGCCATGAAAAAGCTTCTTCTAGTATATGTGGTGTGTGGCCGCCACGCAGACAGGCTCTTTCATAATAATCCTGTAATGCCTCTTTATAATCAGGGTGTACACAGTTTTCTATTACCACCTTAGCACGCTCTCGCGGTGCAAGGCCACGAAGGTCGGCAAGCCCCTGTTCTGTAACCAGAATGTCTACATCGTGTTCACAATGGTCTACATGGGATACCATAGGAACCACGTGGCTTATGCTGTTGCCGTCTTTTGACGCCGACTGGGTTACAAATACACTCAGGTAAGCATTCCGGGCAAAATCTCCTGAACCGCCTATGCCGTTCATCATACGGGTGCCTGAAAGGTGGGTGGAGTTTACATTGCCATAAATATCAAACTCTATGGCTGTATTTATGGCAATAACTCCCAGCCTTCGTATTATTTCTGCGGCATTGCTTATATTTTGGGGGCGAAGGACTATCTTGTCTTTGTATTGTTCGAAATTTTCTAACAGGTGGTCGTACATAGGTTTAGAAACCGTGATGGATGAAGCCGAAGCAAAATCCATTTTTCCGCTGTCCATAAGCTGAAAGGTACTGTCTTGCAGTACTTCGCTGAACATGGTAAGATGTTCAAAGTTACCTTTTTCAAAGCCCATCATTACGGCATTGGCCACCTTACCTATACCCGCCTGCAGTGGCAGCAGAGAAGGGGTAAGCCTACCTGAAGCTACTTCATTTTCAAAGAATTTAATAAGGTGTTCGGCTATGGCTATGGTTTTTTCATCTGGCTCCGCGGTTGAAGCAGGGCTATCGGCTAATTCTGTAAATACTATGCCTACCACCTTTGCCGGATCTACAGGTATGTGGGTTATGCCTATCCTGGTTTCGGGCGCGGTTACATTAAATACGTTCCTGTGCGGATATGCATCGGGTATAATCACATCGTGTATTCCTTCAAATGAAAGCGGAATGGCTGTATTTATTTCAATGATGATTTTTTTTGCCAGTTTTGCAAATGTGGCCGAGTTGCCTATAGATGTCGTAGGTATAATGTTCCCGTTTTCATCTACTCCCAAAGCTTCAATTACAGCAAAATCAAGTTCTGATAAATGGCCGTTATTTAGTAGCTCTGCGGTTTCGCTAAGGTGTTGGTCTATAAAAAGCACCTCTCCGCTATTGATTTTTTTGCGCAATGATGCATCTACCTGAAACGGCATCCTTTTATAAAGCGCATTGGCTTCGGCCAAATCGGTATCGGTAGTATGTCCTAAAGATGCTCCTGTAATAAGGGTTATGCCTATTTGTTCATCGGCTGCTCGTTTAGCAAATGCGGGTAGTACGGCCTTACTGTCGCCGGCCTTTGTGAAACCGCTGCTGCCTACTGTCATGTGGTCTTCAAAAAGTGAAGCGGCTGCATCGGCTGAAATTATTTTTTTTAGGTAATCCTGAAATTTTATTCTGCTAAAATCCATAGTAAATTCATTAAGATTTTTACTAAAAACTAAATAACAACTACCTTTGTAAGGCGTATTGTTATAAAGGTGTTAACTTTCTATTACAATATTACGAAAACGTTTAACTGGCTGATTATTTGTTTTCGCCAAACAATTATTCAAAAAAGACAACAGCGTGGGCACAAAATATTATTTAACCGATGTAGATACCGAAGAGAAAAGCATTTACTGTCACCACGACTTAATGGGAGAATTGCTTATACCGGAACATTACCATGAAAAGTCGCAGTTTTTGTATACTGAGGGCGGGGTAGTGTATGTGCGTACCGAGGGGCATACCTATTTTTTACCGGCACGCCATTTTATGTGGATACCCGCAGGAGTACACCACAGCATACACCCCAGCAGCGAAAATGTAATGATGCGCAACCTGTATTTTCCGGTGGAATCCAAGGAGCCGGCGTTTTATGCGCAGGAAGGGATTTATCCGGTAAATGACCTGATACTGAACCTGCTGCTGTATACCAAAAAGTGGAACGGTAACCTGCAAAAAGGCTCTAAGAATTTTACTATTGCCCTTGCTTTAAAAATATTACTCGCCGATACAGCTACCGAAAACCTGCCATTATCATTGCCCATGGCAAAAGATAAACGACTTGCTAAAGTAGTGGAATACATCAACAAAAACCTGGAGAAGAACCTGTTGTTTGCCGATATTTCAGCCAGATTTGGGTTTAGTACCCGAACACTGCACAGGTTGTTTATAAAAGACCTTGGGATGTCGTTTATACGTTTTTTTACTATAAGCCGTATGCTACGTGCCATAGAGCTACTTACAGAAAAACAGCTCCCCGTAAGCGAAATAGCCCTGGCGGTGGGGTACAACAGCCTGCCTACATTTAGCAATACATTTTATAAACTACTGGGTGTAAGGCCTACAGAATATGCTAATGGTAAGAATATATTAGGGGAATAACCGTTCCGTCATTGCGAGCGAAACGCAGTGGAGCGCGGCAATCTAATTATAGATTGCTTCGTCGTGCCTCCTCGCAATGACCGACGGGGTTACACCGCCAGTTTATCCAGCACGTAATTAATAAGATTGTTTACTGCTGCGTAAGGATCAGCACTAAAGGTACCTGTAGCCCTGTTGGCTA
Source organism: Flavobacterium sp. RHBU_3 (assembly GCF_046613565.1). Lineage (NCBI taxonomy): Bacteria > Pseudomonadati > Bacteroidota > Flavobacteriia > Flavobacteriales > Flavobacteriaceae > Flavobacterium > Flavobacterium sp. RHBU_3. Next base: position 53,840 of record NZ_JBKJHC010000012.1, read on the forward strand.
TAATGGCATTCATGGAAAGCGCGTTATGCCCTAAAAGTGCCGACAAGCCGTATATGGCAGCGGTTTCCATTTCAAGGTTTGTAATGCGGTTACCGTTAAAGTTGAAGGTGTCCATTTTACCATTCAGTTCCGGGTCTTGTATGCTAAGGCGCAGTACACGTCCCTGTGGCCCGTAGAATCCCCCTGCCGTAGCTGTAATACCTTTATGAATGTCTGGGGTATAAATAAGTTCCTGTAGTTTCTCGCTGCCTTTTACAACGTAAGGTTTCCCTTTACGGATGTCCCAAAGTGTGTGGTGTATAAACGCTTCTTCGGTAGCATAATCTGTAACTTGCTCTACATTATAAGAGCGAAGCATATTATCAAGCCCCAGTCCGTAAGCAGACATTACAATACTATCTACAGGTATATCGGCATGCAGGGAACCTGAAGTGCCTACACGAATGATGTTTAATGAGGTTAGCTTTTCTTTAGGCAACCTTGTTTCCAGGTCGATGTTTACCAGTGCATCAAGCTCGTTTAGTACAATATCTATATTGTCCGGGCCTATACCGGTAGACAGCACGGTAAGGCGTTTGCCTTTATAAATGCCCGTCTGGGTTTTGAATTCCCTCTTTTGGGTAGAAAACTCAATACTGTCAAAATGCGCAGTAATTTTGGCAACCCTGTCCTGGTCGCCCACAAAAATAATATCGTGTGCTATGTTTTCCGGCTTCAGGTTCAGGTGATATACGCTGCCGTCGGGGTTCAGTATCAGTTCTGATTGTTTAATTTCCATTAAAAAGTAATCTATAATGTTACTAAAATAAAGAAAGCATTTGCACTAAGCAAATGCTTTCTGTTTTCTTTTTGATAAGGATTAAAGAGATTATCCGCCTACGCGTTTTACTTTATAACCTTCCTTAATAAGGAAATCCATTATCTTATCACGGAAATTCCCTTGTATTATTATTTCCCCGTCTTTAGCAGAGCCTCCTACGCCACAAAGCGTTTTTAGCTGTTTGGCCAGTGTTTTAAGGTCTTCTTCATTACCCATAAATCCTTTAATAACCGTAGCTACTTTACCGCCGCGGTTTTTTTTATCAAGATGTGCTTCCAGTTTTTGCTGGTTAGGGGCAGGGGTTTCCTGGGTTTCTTCGTTATTATCAAACTCAAAGTCCTTATTGGTGGAAAATACAAAGCCGCCAAGGTCATCGAGACTATTTAGTTTCTTTGCCATAATTATTAATAGAACGCGGATGAAACAGATTTTCAAACGCTGATTACACGGATTTAAAGTTTATTATTTTCATATACTTTCCTGATAAATTCAGGTTTCTTGCCAAAGTTAAGCAAAAGGCCAACCTCGCAGTCAGTGCATCGCAAATAATTTAATAACTGATATTCGAACTCTTCTGTTAGGAATTCACAAGCTTTTAATTCTAATATAACTGTATCATTCACCATTATATCAGCAATATAATCACCTACATCATATTCTTTGTAAAAGACTTTGATTCTCTTTTGAGATTCAACTTTAAATCCTTGATTCTTTAACTCTAAGAACAAAGCATTTTGGTAAACTCTTTCGAGAAATCCATATCCTAGCTCATTATAAACTGAATAAAAACTTTTAATATTTGTCCTGTGAGTTCTTTATGAAGTAATTCCATTCAATTGTGAGTGTTCTTTAATCGACTTACAAAAATCCGTGTTTGAAAATCCGCTCCATCCGCGTTCAAATAGATTATTTTTTAATCAAACCTAAATCCACAAGCCTTTCATATAAAAATTCACCTGCAGTAATATCATCATAAAGCTTAGGATTTTCACTGTCTATACAATTTTCAAGGCAATCCAGTTTCATTTCGCTTACCGGGTGCATAAAGAATGGGATAGAATAGCGTGATGTACCCCACAGTTCACGTGGTGGGTTTACCACTTGGTGAATTGTCGATTTTAGCTTATTGTTAGTGTGGCGGCTTAGCATATCGCCTACGTTTATTACAAGTTCATCCGGCTCTGCTATGGCGTCAATCCATTCGCCATCGTGGTTTTGTACCTGTAGTCCTTTACCTTGGGCACCCATAAGCAGGGTTATAAGGTTAATGTCGCCATGGGCCGCTGCACGTACAGCATTATCAGGTTCATGGGTAATGGGAGGGTAGTGGATAGGGCGCAGTATACTATTACCCTCAGCTACATACTTGTCAAAGTAAAATTCGTCTAACCCAAGATATAGTGCCAATGCGCGTAGTACATAAATACCAGTTTTTTCAAGCATTTGATAAGCTTCTTTACCTACGGTATTAAACTCAGGCAGTTCTTTAACATCTACGTTTTCAGGGTACTCTTCAGCATACTTAGAGCCTTCAGGCAGGTATTGCCCAAAATGCCAAAACTCTTTAAGGTCGCCTTCTTTGCGGCCTTTAGCATGTTCTTTACCAAACGATACGTAGCCACGCTGGCCACCTATGCCCGGTATTTCATATTGTTGCTTAACTTCAAGCGGCAGGTTAAAGAAATTTCTAACCTCTCCGTACAGGCTGTCTACCAGCTTGTCATCAAGAAAATGTCCTTTAAGTGCCACAAAACCTATTTCTTCATAGGCCTTACCGATTTCATTTACAAATTTTTGCTTGCGTTCCGGGTTACCCGAAAGGAAATCACGCAGATCCACACTAGGGATGTTTTGCATAATAATCGTTTATTGTTAATAACTTTATAAGGCGTAAAGCCTTGTAAAAGCAAAGCTAAGGATATTTTTCTGGATGCAGGAAGCGAAGTTATTAACAATCCTATTATCGCAAATTAATATGCTCCCACAATAAACCAATAGTTGCTTTGTTATATGTTATGTGAAAATCCTCTTACATCTTTTATTATATATATGTTATAGTGGTTGTTCCTTTTTTACGATATTTAAAAATAAAAGATATATTTGCGAAAAATAATGTTAAATGCAAAGACTTTCTTACATAGTTGCCTATCCGATAATATGGGGTATATCTATACTTCCATTCCCATTGCTGTACATTTTATCTGACTGCATCTATGTATTAGTGTACCATATTATAGGATACAGAAAGAAAGTTGTTCGTGCCAATATGCGCCGGGCATTACCGCATTTAACCAAAGAGGAACTACATAAAACTGAAAAGAAATTTTACCATCATTTTTGCGACAGCTTCCTTGAAATGGTAAAAACACTTAATATGAGCCAAAAGGAAGTAGCCGAACGCTTTGTGGTTACTAATCCGGAGGCGTTACACCAAATGGAAAGTGAAGGCAAAAGTGCTGCACTGCTTACGGGGCATTATGCTAATTATGAGTGGATCTTGGGCATGAGCCAGCACCTAACAACACACAAAGGTTTTGGTATTTACAAACCCATGAAAAATATCTACTTTGACCGATTGGTGAGGAGAATAAGGGGAAAACTAAATTCTGAACTTATAGGTGTAAAAGATGTTATACCTACAATGAGAAAAAACCTTCGTGAAGGCAAGCACGGTTTTTATGGCTTCGTTACAGACCAAAGCCCTATGCTGGGCTCTGCTATACACTGGGGTAAGTTTTTTGGGCAGGAAGTGCCGGTACAGGTTGGCGGCGAAATGCTTTCTAAAAAAATGGGACTCAATATTGCCTTCTCAAAAATAGAAAAAGTGAAACGCGGTTATTATCAGTGTACTTTTTTAAGAGTGGAAGGTGACGTATCGAAAGTACCTAACTTTGAGGTAACCGATAACTTTATGCACATGCTGGAACAGCAGATAATTAAAGAGCCTGCTTATTATTTATGGACGCATAAACGCTTCAAACACTGTAGAGAAGCAGCGGTTAATGAAAGTCAATGTTAATGTAATGATATATAGATAATCATTAAGATTTTACAACTATAACGTAAAAGTGGAAATCCTGCCTTTTTATTTGAGGATTACATAAAGTATTATCTTTGCATTAAATATTTATTACCCTAATGCAACGACTTGCCTATATACTGGCATATCCCGTTATCTGGTTTATTTCTATACTGCCTTTCCCGGTACTGTACCTACTTTCAGATATGGTGTATGTGCTTGTTTACTACGTTATTGGTTACCGAAAAAAAACGGTACGTAAAAATTTCAGGTTGGCTCTGCCACACCTTACACCCCAGGAAATGCACGTTTTAGAAAAACGTTTTTATCATCACTTTTGCGATAATTTCCTGGAAATGATTAAAACCCTGAGTATTACCGATAAGGAAATAAACGAACGTTTTGTGTTTACTAACTTTGATGTAATTGAAGAACTAGAGAGGGAGGGTAAAAGTGTTTCATTACTTATAGGGCATTATGCCAGTTACGAATGGTTACTGGTAATGCATACCCGCCTTGAGGGGTACAAAGGATACGGTATCTATAAGCCTATAAAAAACAAATATTTTGACCACCTTGTAAAAAAGATGCGTAGCCGCTTTAATGCCGAGCTTTTAAGTGTGAAGGAGGTTATTCCGAATATGCGTCAAAACAACCGTGAGGGGCAAAAAGGTTTTTACGGTTTTATTACCGATCAGTCTCCCTTAAAAAAGTCTGCAGTTCACTGGGGTAATTTTTTTGGTATGGAAGTACCGATACAAATAGGAGGCGAAATGCTTTCTAAAAAACTGGGGCTTAATATGGCATATGCCAAAGTAGAAAAAATAAAGCGTGGCTATTACCAGTGTACTTTTGTTAAAATAGAAGGCGATCTGAAAAAGATACCAAACTACGATATTACCGATGGTTTTATGCGAATGCTGGAAGAACAGATACTAAAAGAACCTGCTTACTACCTCTGGACACACAAACGCTTTAAACACAGAAGGAATTAATTTATCAATTGCTTTAATGTAACAATGTAACAATTCGCCTATCCTGAAATTGCTACATTGATACATTGAGAAATTATTACATTATTAAAGTGTAAACCACTCTTTTAAAAGTGCATCTGTAGTGTGGGGTTCGTTTTTGTGAACGAATTCGTTTGTGCCTTTTATGTAGTTATAGTCTGTAGCCCACTCTTCAAAGTTTTCTGCCATTGACTTAATGCTTTCGCAGACATATTGTATTTCAGAATCAGTAGTTGTAGGGTGTATGGACATACGAATCCATCCCGGTTTTTGTATAAGGTCTCCGGCTGTAATCTTATCGGTAAGATAATTACTTTGCTCCTGGTCCACGTGCAGCAGAAAATGCCCGTAGGTACCGGCACAACTGCATCCGCCGCGGGTTTGTATCCCGAAACGGTCGTTCAGTAGTTTTACGCCAAGGTTATAATGTAAGTCGTTTATATAGAACGATATTACACCCAGCCTGTTTTGGTGTTGGGGCGCCAGTATATTAAGATTATTAACTTCGCCTAAAGAAGCAAAAATATAATCAGTGATTTCCTTCTCACGCTTCAGGATGTTTTCTACACCCATCTGCTCTTTAAGCTTTACAGCTAGCGCCGTTTTTATTACCTGAAGGAAGCCCGGTGTACCACCGTCTTCGCGCTCTTCAATGTTATCCAGGTATTTGTGTTCGCCCCAAGGGTTTGTCCAACTTACAGTACCACCTCCGGGATGATCGGGTACCATATTTTTGTATAATTTTTTGTTGAATACCAACACACCTGCCGTACCGGGACCTCCTAAAAATTTATGAGGAGAAAAGAATATCGCGTCAAGGTACGCCTCAGGATCTTTTTCCGGATGCATGTCTATATTTACATACGGAGCGCTACAGGCAAAGTCGACAAAACACACACCATTGTATGCATGTACCAGTTTTGCAATTTCGTAGTACGGGGTTTTAATTCCCGTAACGTTACTACATCCCGTAACAGACACTATTTTAAGGGTATAACCCTTGTGTTCTTCAAGTAATTGTTTAAAGCTATCCAGGCATACCAATCCCTCAGAACAAGCCGGAATTACTACCACTTTTGCAATGGTTTCCAGCCACGAAGTTTGATTGCTATGGTGCTCCATGTGGGTAACAAATACCACCGGCCTTTTTTCATCAGGAATAGTGGTGTGAGGCCTTAGGTTTTCAGGAACTTTAAGCCCCAAGATACGTTGGAATTTATTTACCACACCCGTCATACCGGTACCATCGGTAATCAGTACATCATCGGAGCCCGCGTTTACATGGTGCTTAATAATATGGCGTGCTTCATGGTAGGCATTGGTCATGGCAGTACCACTCACAGTAGTTTCGGTATGCGTATTGGCAACAAACGGACCAAAATCGTTCATCATCTTTTCCTCAATAGGGCGGTATAGGCGTCCGCTGGCAGTCCAGTCGGTATATACCATATGCTGCTCCCCATAAGGAGAGGTAAATTTTTGGCCTACGCCAATAATATTCTCCCTGAATTTAGAGAAATATTGCTCTAAGGTAATGCCTTGTAGTGTTTGTGCCTCTGTAAACATAGTCAGCTTTGTGTTGTTACGGCAAATGTATTAAAAATATAAAGTGTATGTCAAGTTTACTTTAAATACAATTCCAGTTCCGGGCAGTTGTAACGATTAAACACTTTGGTTTTAGAATATTCGCCATAAAACTGCTGCACCCAATTGTTAGATTTATATATTTTCTTATCCAACCAGCTAAAGTCACTGGTATAGTCAAAACTACGCTCACACACGTGCAGCATCAGGGCTGCCAGCGCACGCTGTTCGTTATTTTTGGCAGCTTTATAGGCTTTAAGGTAATAGTTACTTGCAGTAGTAAGGTTTGCATAATTGCCGTTACCGTACTTTAGTTTATCCTTTGCAAGGCTGCCGTAGTCTACCTGCCAGTACTCATTACCCTGATAATATGCGCACATAAACCAGGCACTACCCAGGTAACCTGTATTATAATAGGCATGCCCAAGTTTGAGGTAACTATCGGCATCGGTTTTTGCTTTAAGGCGCAGCATTTCCTTTACAAAGCCTTTTTTTGTAAATCCATGCCCTAAATCTTCAGTATTTATGGCGTAATTCAACACGCGTGGATAGAAAGGGTTTATAGAATCGGCACCGGGTTCATAGCCATACGGCAACATTTTGTATGCCGCCGAATCGGGCACCTGCGCAAAAGCTTCATAAGATTCCTCAAGCTTGCCTTCCCTGTAGGCTAATGTACCCTTAAAGTTCAGGTAGCACGCCCTATCTGCAATATTGCCCCTGCAAATAAAATTTTCAAAAGGGGATTTATCCTTTTTATCTATAAGGCTAATAAGATTATTTACATCCTTTAAGGTGGCGTATTGGTCTAAATAGGCTACATGGCTGTATCCATACCGGTCTTTTGAAGGATATTCATACCAGTCTGATGAACCTTTATACGCTTGACCGGAGTTAAACAACAATGAAGCGGTAGCCATATCGCCTTTTTTGTTATATGCCGCCGCCATAAGGCGTAGTAAAGTGTACAGGCTTTTTAAGTATTTTTCATCATTAGCGGATAGCTTATCCAACGCATTAAGAGCAACATACAACTCTTGTTTTGTAGCGTCTTTAGTAATATCTTTTTGCTTGAGAGCAATGAGTGCCAGCTCTATATATTTTTGTGCCAAAACCGCTTCAGGGGCATTTACTGATATGGCCGAGGCGTACTTGTAGCCATCGGTTGTAAAATCGGCCATAAAGCTTAAATGGGCTATAGCCGACGCTAAATAGTCGTGGTTTCCACCCGTAGGGGTTTTACCATACACATTAATAAGATATTCCCTAAAACGGTGCAGATATGCCATGTCTTTACGGTAATTTTTTTTACGGATTTCGGTATACGTATCCTGCTCATCCCACATATCAGTATATACATCAGGCGAGTTTCCTTCCATTTGTACCGCGAAGAGCCAATCTTCAAACTTATTTACTTCCCTTGATATTAAGAGGTTTACATAACCACTACCGGGATCTAAACGGTTTACTTCCTTAATCTGTTCAAAAACAGGCCCCGGATTACGCATAGCATACAGGGTGGTTATTACCGACCGTTCGTGGTCGTTTTTTGCAAGCTTCAGGGTTTGTTGTTGTACATCGCGGTTGTAATATTGGGCTACAGCAATAACTTTTTCGTTGCACAAATCAAAACATTTGCTCAGCCAGTAGTTTTGTTCCGCTTTATCTTCGGTCATGTAGGCATAAAAAAGTAAAGCCCAGCCCTTAGCAACACTTTTTACGTGCTCGTCGGCAAAATACCTCTCATATAGCTTTTTCACATTTTCACTGTTGCCGTAACGGATGAGCATAAAGGCATAGCGCTGCTGCAAGAAAGAATCTTTGCACTCACTCAGGCGTTTTTCTATGGGTAATAACTTTTTAAGGTCCATACCTGTTGTATCTTGTGGTCTTTCCCAATAACTTGTCGGTTCTGTATCATCCCAGCTTTCCCATCTGGAATCCTGCGGATTACCCTCGTACTCCATTTCTTTGGCAAAGGCAAAATACTCCAGCAACGGTTTGTTTCGGGGCTTTAACAGGGCTTTAATAAAGCTATTACCGGTAAAGGTTTGTTTTAATGTACCTTCTACATACGCCGCTTGGAAATTTTCGGGCTTGGTACGGTATTGTATTTCGTAAATATCATCTTCATTTACTGTACCTCCGAGGCGCTCATTCCATTCGGAGCAGTTGCGTTTGCGGTCTTGGATGTCTTTAATTTCGTATTCATTTAAATAATGCTCAGAATAGAAGAACGGGCTGAATTTTTCCATAGCAGGCGTAACCGATTTAAATACAGCAAGCCTAAGCGTTTCCTCATCATCGCCCCAAGGACAAGCAACGGATTCTAAAGTAATAAGGAGCGCAAGGCTAACGGACAAAAAGCGCGTAATAACCGGAAATTGTTTTAGTGCCATAGCTTTCTATAATTTTATCATCCCACGAAAAAAACGTTACCCTTGAATTTTCTAAATCAACATTGTCTTTTACAATGCCTATCATTTTTTTAACTTCAACATCACTAATTTGTTCTACCCGCATTTCATCGCCTTCGCGGTAATAGGTTTCACCTATAACTTCATCGGCAACAAAACGATAGTGGGTTCCATCTGTTTTTTTAAGGTAGCTACTGTTAAGGTCTACATCTTCGGGTATTATTCCCAGGATTTCGTTTCCTCTAAAGGCTACAGCCCATTGGAACAGTGGTAACGCTACATCCAGCTTTAACGGATAATCATTGTGTGTTATATATTTCTTCAGCTCTTCTGATGTAGCTATGGAGTTTTCAGTCTCCCGCTTTTTAATATCACCCATATTGTAGCACATAAGCAATCCCCTGTCTACCGGAGGTATCCCGGCCAACTCATAATCGCGGTACTGCCATAAGCGTATGGTAGCAGCTATATTGTACTTTGGAATTGCCTTTTTAATTTCCCGCAGCAAAAAGAAATAGTTGCCCTGGCTTTTCTGAGTCCAGTCGCAATCGATTAGTATTTCATGTATGCGAGTGTCAAAAATTTTTTCCTCTTCCACAATGCAGGAATCCCGTGCTTCCCATGAACCCAAATCATAACTGTATACAACTTTTTCCGCCGCTTTTTTTCGGGTATGTGTTACTATGGTATCAACCCGTTTTGCAATATTATGCGCAAGCTGTATTAGCTGTTGCCTGCTGCTGTTTAGCACCACCTTGTTTGTTATATAAATACTTGGGGTTATTTCCATTCGGTTATTATCGTCGGCAAAGCTCCAGGAAGTTGCTACAGGAAGTGGAGCTTCGGCATAGGGATTCCAATCTACGTCAAACAGGCGCATATATAGATGCTGTAACTTTATCGAGTCGGCATCACTACCATAATTAATTCCGCCATATTCAATGGTTTTCCAATAGCAGAACGAGCGGGTTATGTGGTTCTCTTTTTTACAGCCATATAGCAAAAGCGCCATTATAGCCATGAAGGTTAGTTTTTTCAATTAAGGTTTGCTATTTTTCCACGAAATTATACGATAATATTCTCATTAATCAACAACCTTAACACGCTTGTTGATAACTTTTTATGTATTCAAAATTTATTTTGATATTTCGTGTGTGAATTTTCATCTGTTACTAAATAGTTATTAAATATTCTCCATATGGTTTATTTAATGTTAAGAACACAAGTTGTTAACATTAAGTTAACCAATAAGAATATTTATCCTAATACTTTTGCCGCCGAAACACGAAACACGACTTAACGAAATGAAACTACAAAACTACCTGTGCATAGGGTTAATTACCTGTGCGCTGAGCAGCTATGCGCAGGAAAACAACAACACAACTACACAGCAGCAACCTGTAGCCGCAACCACTCCCGTGGCAACCCCTGAAAAAAAAGCTACTGAAGAAAAAAAATGGTATGACCGTTTTATGATACGAGGGTATATGCAGTTCAGGCAAAACAACCTTGTAAATACCAATGAAAACCTTACCTGTGCACAGTGCGACGCATCATGGGGTGGCAATGGTGGTGTATTTATTAGGAGGGCTCGTGTAGCACTTCAGGGACAGGTATATACCAATATCTTTTTTAAACTCGAGGCTGATTTTGCCACTTCTATAAGTAGTAGCGCTGCAAGTGCCAACCAAAACTTTACGCAGGTGCGCGATGCTTATGTAGATGTGGGGTTTGATCCTAAAAACGAATTGAAGGTAAGGCTCGGGCAAAGTAAAGTGCCTTATGGTTTTGAAAACATGCAGTCAAGCGGTACACGCCTTAACCTCGATCGTAGTGATGCAATAAATAGCGGTCTTAATGGCGAACGTGACCTGGGGGCTTTCCTCTATTATACCCCTACACGCATCAAACAACTGTATGCCGACCTGCTAAACCAAAACTATAAAGGTTCCGGTGATTTCGGTATACTGGCACTGGGTATATACAACGGGCAAACTACAAACCGCCCCGAAATGAACCGCAGCCATCACGTTGTTGCAAGGGCTACCTATCCTTTCAGTATAAAGAGCCAGGTTATAGAAACAAGTATACAGGCATATACGGGCAGGTACGTAATGTATGATAACCAGCTTAGTTCGGGGGTAGAGCGCTCCCCGGATAAAAATTATACCGACCAGCGTGCGGCAGCCAGCTTTATACTATACCCAAAACCTTTTGGTTTACAGGCGGAATACAATATAGGCCGTGGCCCCCAGTTTGATAAAGCCTCACAGGCGGTTGTAACAAAAGGCCTTGAGGGTGGTTACGTTATGGCTAACTACAGGTATGCGTATAAAAGTTTATTGTTTTTTCCTTATACCCGTTACCAGTATTATAACGGAGGCAGGAAATTTGAGCTCGATGCCCGTTATTATGCAGTGCACCAGGCAGATTTCGGGATAGAGTGTATTGTAAATAAATATTTTAAACTTACTACAGAATATTGCGTATCCAACAGGGAATATATAGATTTTGCCAAACAGGATAATAAGCAAAAAGGAAGTTCCCTACGCTTACAAGCGCAGGTGAATTTCTAAATTAATAGTTAAAAAAGAAAAACGGCGGAATGTGTTCCCGCCGTTTTTTGTTTATGTAGATTTTCAAACTACTTAAAATGTACTGAATAATAAAAATAGATTTTTTTATTGATTGAGTAGTGCAATGATTTCTTTACATTTTCTGCTTTCAGCTAAAGATAAAGCTGTATGTCCCATAGCTACAATATTCTTGTCGGCACCATAACTCAGAAGTAATTCTACTATTTCTATAAGGTTCATTTCAGAAGCTCTATGCAAAGCTGTAAATCCTCTATTGTCAGTGGCATTAACATTTGCTCCAGCATTTAAAAGAATTCGCACTTTTTCTGTTTTGTTGGATTGTACAGCATTCATCAATGGTGTTGCACCTTCAGAAGAACGGACGTTTGGGTCGGCATTATTTTCAAGTAAAAACACAAGTGAATCTGTCGTTATAGAAGCCAAGGACCAATGAATTGGAGAAAGGCCGTCTCCAGCAAGAGCATTTATATCCATACCATGCGCCAAATGTAACCTGGCTTTTTCAAGATTTTCTCGTGCAATGTCAATATGAAATAACGAATGGCTACGTAATGCTTTTTCGTTAACTGGAATAAAAGAATGATTGAAAACTCCGTAGTTTGCCATATTTCCATAAATAGAGAAAGCCCAATAAGCTGCGGCTTTTGTACTTGTTTCCATTTCTAAAGGTAGAGGAGCAGGTGTTACTTCGTTTGTTACATGGCTTATTATTATAAAGTTAAGAATAGCTTTAGTGAATTCAGGTGAATAGTCACCACCAAAGTCCCCGATTATTGTTTCAACAATAAGTCTGTTTGGCTCCTGTCTTGTTTTTGCTTTAATCCATATTTCCCGGGTCCAGCTTCTTATCAAAAAAAGATAGATACCATCAAAATAGATAGCCCATTTATGTTCCATGGTGTTAGGGATAAACAATACGCCTGGATAGAGGTGCCTATCAGTTCGATAACTAAGATCTACTTCTATTGTTGTATCATAAAGTGTCGGTTCCCCAAAGAATGATGATCCATCTTCACTTCCATAAGAAATAGCATTTTCAGCCATTTTTTTATCATTTGAAGTTGACACCATGTGCTGTGTTATAGCACTTATATCTAATAGACGAACACCCCATGGATTTTCTGAAGCCTCTATAAAGCTTAGTGAAGGAGTAGTATCTTGATCTTGATTTTTTTCTTCTTTACTCCCGAAAAGTTTTTTAAAAAATGACATAACTGGTTGATTGAATTTTGATGGTTTGAAGTTATAAAATTAATAAAATAAGTTTTGCCTTACAAGATTATTTTTTGTGATAAGGTATCTTGAAATGAAAACTGCCTAATGATTAAAATTAGCTAATCGTAATTTATTTTCTTCTACTTCTTTTTTTAATAGTTTATAAATAAATTTTCCTAACACGTATTTCTAATATTGTTATTTTACTACATTTGAATAAATAAAGATAATTCAAAAAACCTCATGAATTTCGACAGAAAACAGTTGGGTAACGAACAATTACTTGATTTATATAAGAAATTATTAAAACCTCGCCTTATTGAGGAGAAAATGCTCATCCTCATCCGTCAGGGCAAAGTATCAAAATGGTTTAGTGGTATAGGCCAGGAAGCTATTTCAGTAGGCGTTACTGCCGTATTACAACCGGATGAGTACATACTGCCCATGCACCGTAACCTTGGAGTATTTACAGGGCGAGATATTCCGCTGTACAGGCTTTTTAGCCAGTGGCAGGGTAAGGCAAACGGTTTTACTAAGGGACGCGACCGCTCGTTTCACTTTGGTACACAGGAGTTTAAAATAATAGGCATGATATCGCACCTTGGGCCACAGCTTGGTGTTGCCGATGGTATAGCCCTGGCACATAAGCTTCGTGGAGGAGGCAAGGTAACTGCTGTATTTACAGGTGAAGGCGCTACCAGCGAGGGCGATTTTCACGAAGCGTTAAACATAGCCGCGGTGTGGGAACTCCCTGTACTGTTTATAGTAGAGAACAACGGTTACGGACTAAGTACACCTACAAATGAGCAATATCGTTGCGAACACATTGCAGATAAGGGTATTGGCTACGGAATGGAGGCGCATATTATAGATGGGAATAACATACTTGAGGTATATACCAAACTGACAGATATTGTAGCTTCATTACGCGAAAATCCGAGGCCTGTACTGCTCGAATTCAAAACGTTCCGTATGCGTGGCCATGAAGAAGCCAGCGGTACTAAATATGTGCCACAGGAACTTATGGATGCCTGGGCGGTTAAAGATCCCGTAGAAAATTACCGTAAGTACCTTAAAGATAATGGTGTACTAACCGATGAAGAAGATGATGCTATCCGCGCAGCACTGAAGCAGGAAATAGACGAACACTACCAGCGCGCTTCGGCTGAGCCTGCGATAGAAGCCAGTATTGAGGAAGAGTTGGGAGATGTGTATAAATCCTATGATTTTGAGGATATAATTCCACAAGGTAATACGGAAAATATTCGTATGATTGATGCCATACAGCAGGGGCTTGCACAAAGTATGGAGCGCCACAACAACCTGGTTATTATGGGGCAGGATATTGCTGAATATGGCGGTGCCTTTAAAATAACTGAGGGTTTTGTAAAGCGTTTTGGTAAAGATCGGGTACGAAATACACCTATATGCGAATCGGCTGTAGTGTCGGCGGGAATGGGACTGTCTATTAACGGTTATAAATCGGTTGTGGAAATGCAATTTGCCGATTTTGTTTCGACTGGTTTTAACCCAATTGTGAATTATCTGGCAAAAGTCCATTACCGTTGGCAGGAAAACGCCGATGTAGTGGTGCGTATGCCTTGCGGGGCAGGTGTACAGGCGGGACCATTTCACAGCCAGACGAATGAGGCATGGTTTACAAAAACACCAGGACTTAAGGTGGTTTATCCGGCATTTCCTTATGATGCCAAAGGCTTGTTAGCTACTGCTATAAACGACCCTAACCCTGTAATGTTCTTTGAGCATAAAGCCTTGTATCGCAGTGCTTATCAGGAAGTCCCAAAAGAATATTATACACTGCCATTTGGTAAAGTGGCACTGCTTCGGGAAGGGAATGATGTTACAGTGATATCGTTTGGTGCGGGGGTACATTGGGCTATAGAAGCCCTGGATAAATATCCGGATATAAAAGCCGATCTTATCGACCTGAGAACTTTACAGCCGCTTGATACTGAGGCTATATTTGCATCAGTAAGAAAAACGGGTAAAGCTATTATACTTCAGGAAGATACGCTTTTTGGAGGAATAGCCGGAGATATTTCGGCACTTATCATGGAAAACTGTTTTGAGTACCTTGATGGCCCCGTAAAACGTGTAGGTAGCCTTGAGAGTGCTATTCCTTTTACAAAAGCCCTTGAAGACCAATACCTTCCTAAAGCCAGATTTGAAACTGCTCTAAAGGAATTGGTGGCGTACTAGTAATTTCATAAGTGATTGAATATAAGAGTTTTTCCATTTCGAGCGAAACGTAGTGGAGTCGAGAAATCTCAAAATTAAACAATTAAGAGATTTAACTTCGTTGAACCTTCGGTGTCTCAATTTCGCTTTGCTTCACTCGAAATGGAAGGAAACCTACGGCATGCGTGTATCAATCAGGTAGACAATCTTCCAACCGTCTTTAAACTTTACCAGCTCAAATGAATCTACACCCTTGTGGCTAAATACTCCGCCAACGTAAAATTCGTAGTTAACCCAAACGTGTGCTATGTGTCCGTCGGTAACTACTTTATAATCTTTAGTACGCTCTTCAAAGTTTACCTTTCCTGTCATACTTTGTAGCCAGGCATAAAATTTGGTATCTGTTTCTTCAGTAAACTTATTGCCAATAGTGTGTACTTCAACAGATTGTAAGATCATCTTTTCGGCACAAACCGATTTTACAGTAGTTACGTCAGCTTTATTAAATGCAGTAAAAAAGGTTTCTACAGCTTTTTTAGCTTCAGCTTCCTGAGCAGAAACGAGTTGAAGGCTCATCATGGCCAATAGTATCAGTACTTTTTTCATTTCAATTTTATTAAATAAGTTATCGTTATAGGGATAATTGACCTGACTGCTATTAATAAAAATGCAACAAAGGCCTTATTCTTAGCGCAATTTACTACTTTTACACTCCAAATTTAAAGAAAAATGTCAGTCGCTAAAAAAGATTATAAAAGGATAACCACCAAGTCTCTTATAGAAATGAAAGCCAATGGCGAAAAGATTTCCATGCTTACTGCCTATGACTATACTATGGCTAAGATAGTGGATACCGCCGGGGTAGACGTTATACTTGTGGGTGATTCGGCCAGTAATGTTATGGCTGGACATGAAACTACCTTGCCTATTACCCTTGACCAGATGATATATCACGCCTCATCTGTAGTGCGTGGAGTAGAACGTGCACTTGTAGTGGTAGACCTTCCTTTTGGTACATACCAAAGCGATCCTAAAGAAGCCCTACGTTCGGCTATTCGTATTATGAAGGAAAGCGGTGCTCATGCCGTAAAGCTGGAAGGTGGCTCTGAAATTAAAGACTCGATTAAAAAACTACTGCACGCAGGTATTCCTGTTATGGGGCACCTGGGCCTTACGCCGCAGTCTATATATAAATTTGGCTCATACACTGTACGTGCCAAAGAAGATGCCGAAGCTGAAAAACTTATTGAAGATGCTCAACTTTTAGAGCGCCTTGGGTGTTTTGCGGTAGTATTGGAAAAAATTCCTGCTGCATTGGCACAGAGGGTTGCCGAAAGCCTTACCATACCTGTAATAGGCATTGGTGCCGGTGGGGGAGTAGACGGCCAGGTACTTGTAATACACGACATGCTGGGTATGAATAACGAATTCAGTCCACGTTTCCTTCGTAGGTACCTTAACCTTTTTGAAGACATGACCAAAGCCATTGGCCAGTATGCTGCCGATGTTAAGTCTAAGGATTTTCCAAGCGAGAAAGAACAATACTAATTGTTAATTCGGTTATTTGTTAATCTGTTTATTTGAAACTACCGGTTTGAAAATACTCTCTACCAAAGACAATCTCGATGTTCTCTACGAAGACAACCACATTATTGTGGTTAATAAACGTGTAGGTGATATTGTGCAGGGCGATAAAACCGGAGATAAACCGCTTAGCCATGTTGTAAAGGAATATATTAAGGAAAAATACAATAAGCCGGGTGAGGTATTTCTTGGTGTTGTACACAGGTTAGACAGGCCTACTACAGGTATTGTGGTCTTTGCCCGTACCAGTAAGGCGCTTACCCGGCTTAATGATATTTTTAAAAACAGGGAAACCCAGAAAACATATTGGGCTCTTGTAAAGAATCGTCCCGAAAAGGATTCGGCTAATTTAAAACATTATCTTACCCGAAGCGAAAAGAGTAACACCAGTAAGACTCATAATAAAGAAGTAACCGGAAGCAAGCTTGCTTCGTTGGATTACCGCATTATAAAAGTCCTTACAAACTATACCGCGCTTGAAATCGATCTTCATACAGGGCGTCATCATCAAATTAGGGCACAACTTTCAGCTATTGGTTCACCAATAAAAGGAGACCTAAAATATGGGGCCGACCGTAGTAATCCCGATGGAGGTATTTGCCTGCACGCCCGTAAGCTGGTACTTATACACCCCGTAGCCAAAACTCCGCTGGAAATTACAGCCCCCGTTCCCGATGATGCATTGTGGAAAAGTGTGTAGCATATCTTCTTAAAAATCACTGTTTAAATTGGCATAACAATAACTTTTCATTAGCATCTTCCGTTTTTTTTGCTGCGTAAATTAGTAGTAAAAGTTGGCGGTATGAAAAAGATTATTGTAATATCAGCATTACTGGGCACACTTTCAGTGACCGCTCAGGAACATTTTGCAGGGATAAGTACATCACTGCGTACAGGAATACTAAACGGTACAGTTAACCCAGCTGCTCTGGCTAATCTTACAGAAACATTTTCATTTAATGTACTTTCGGCAAGTGCTTATATGTCCAATAATAAAATGGGATTTAGTGAACTTATTACGAGTAATGATTTTGAACATTCCATTTTCTCGGGAAACAAACCAGCCAGCGTACGCGCAGATTTCGAAGTATTGGGACCTTCAGTGGCCTGGAAGGTAGACAAATGGGTGTTTGCCCTTACCACTTCCGGGAAAACAAAAGCCAATATTATTAACATCAATAATGACCTTGGAAATGCAATAGTAAATGGTGCTCTGCCTGAATCTGTAGAAACGGCTGCAACAGTGTTGGTAGACTATAACCAAAAAGCGTCTGCTATTACGTGGGGGGAAATAGGTTTTTCTGTAGCACGGCAATTGTATTCCGAAAACGGCCATACACTTAATGGTGGAGTTACAGTTAAGCTGCTTATGCCCGGTACCAATGCCCGTATGAATGCGAGTAATTTTAGCGGTACACTCGCGTATCATAACAACTCTGTTGCGCTTACTGATGCCTATTCTAATGTAAGTTTTGCTTATTCGGGTGCATTGAAGGACGATTTTAATAATGATACTAATTTTGTTGACTATTTTGGGAAACCGGGAGGGGTATCTGCCGATGTGGGTATAAACTACAACTGGAAACCCGATGAGGATAAACTTTACAAGGTTAATGCCGGCATAGCTCTACGAAATATGGGTAGTATGACGTATAGTGATCCTAATAACCAAAGCAATAGCTATATTATTAACGTACCGGAAGGACAATACCTCGATTTACAGCAGTTTGCAGGAGACGATGATTTAGAAAGCATAGAGCAAAAATTAGTAAACAGTGGTTTTGCCCAAATTGTTAAGCAAAATACTGATTTTAAAGTAAAAACACCGGCTACTCTGGCTGTATATGCCGATGCCCAGGTGTACGGTAACCTGTATTTAGGAGCTTATATTCAACGCAAATTAAACCAGGATTATAAGCAAAATCAAATATCCGTGCAAAATGTATTCACGGTTACGCCCCGCTATGCTACCCAAAACTTTGAGGCTTTTATGCCCGTTAGCAGCAGTGAAATTTCCGGATTTGCTATGGGTTTAGGCCTAAGGTACAGGGGGTTTTATATTGGTTCGGGTTCGGTGATAACCGCTGTATTTAACAACACTGATACCCACCAAGCCGATGCTTATGCAGGATTCAGGTTTAGTTTGTAATTTCTAATCCTGAATCAATATCCGTATATCCGGCGCTTCAGGCATTGATTTTATTTTGCTGTTCCCGCGATATTTTATTTTCGTAACAGTAATGATTTCACCCTTTTTAACAGGAAGTTCAATAAATAAATCATGAGGGATTATATTTCCGGTTATGGTGTATTTTTTCTTACCGGCTAATATTGTATAAGATGAAACAGTTAGTAACTCATCTTTCCGTTTAGGTTCTTGTTGCCAAACCTCTACACGAGCATTGATTAGTTCGTTCCTTTTCATTTCAATAATACATTTATTACAGCCTTCTCCGTTCAGGGTAGATTTAAGATTAACTTTTTCTGCTAAAAATAATTTTCGCGTATAGTTATAAGTGGAATCATTTTCATCCACAATGTTTAGTACCACATCTAAACTGTCTTTGTTTGTTTGTCGCGTATCTAAATTGTAATGAATTGAATCTATTTTTGTCAACCCCGGTGCAGTTGCAGTATATGATTTTACGTCCGGAACTTCTATAGTGATTTTGTTGATGCTGTTCTTGTATATATTTGTATTTTCAGGATAAATTTTTATTCCTTGTTTCAGGGTGTTCCCGTGTACAATATAGCTGTTCTTTACTATGTACATATATATAGCACGCAAATGGTATCCTTCTATCCCTGGGAAATAGTAATTCAGGTTAATCTTAAAAATACTGCCATCAGGTAAAGCTTTTATTTTCTCAATGACATCTGGTGTAAATTTTTTTCCTTCAATTCTATGAAATGTTTTATCCGGAAATGAAATGTCAAAGCTAGTTACTTGAGGTATGTCTATTTGTTCAATATCTAAGTTGAGAAACATTGAAAATTCTACCTTTTCATACTCTTCTTCGCTTAGTGAAATAAAAGAACCTATAGTACAAATTCCAAGTCCATAATCGATACTTGGTCTTGCCAAATCCTTGATTATACAGTGTTGTATTTCAGTTTTATGCTTACCATTATTAAGTGTTATATCTATTTTAATATCAACACTATCTCCCGGTATATTTGTTACACTTAGCCAATAATTACCATTGTCATCTATCTTTTTTAGCCCGGGAGCAGCTGCTGTGAAGGCTTTTGCATCTTTTACAGAAATTTTTACAGGAGTATTAATACCTCTGTAGGCAATATGCCTGTTATCAAATGAAACAGTACTTAAATTTTGGTTTTGCGAATATGTAAACAGTGTAAAAAAGAAAATAGCAAATAAATACCTCATGGTTAATTGGTTTTATCTGCTATTATAACTAAAATATTTTAAATAAAGTGTGTTGGCACTAAAAGGTGCTGTACATCTTTGCTACAATCTCATCCAGGCACAGATTGTTTATACTGCCTTCGTGCGTGTGGTTTGTCGCTTTTGGCGATAAAAAAGTTCCTTCGTCTACTTGTCCGCCCACAATTTTGTATGCATCACGAAACGGAACGCCTTGTGTTACCAACTCATTTAGTGCATCTACGGTAAACAGATAATCATATTTTTTATCGTCGAGTATGTTTTCGTTTACCTTAATTTCTTTGATTGAGTAAACAGCCATTTCAAGGCACGATTTAAGTGTTTGTAACGCCGGGAACAATCCTTCTTTAAGTAATTGAAATTCTCTGTGGTAACCGCTTGGGAGGTTATTTGTAATCAGGGTTATTTCGTACGGTAGTGCCTGAATCTTATTACACTTGCCACGAATTAACTCAAAAATATCAGGGTTTTTTTTGTGCGGCATTATGCTGCTACCCGTAGTAAGGTGTTGTGGTAGGCTGATAAAGTTGAAATTCTGACTCAGGTATAATGTAATATCCATGGCCAATTTAGAAAGTGTTCCTGCAACCGATGCTAATGCAAAAGCAGTTGTTTTCTCTACTTTTCCACGACTCATTTGTGCAGCAACCGAATTGTATTTCAGCGTTGCAAAGCCCATTTCCTCAGTTGTAAATGACCGATCGATAGGGAAGGAGCTGCCATAACCTGCAGCAGAACCCAGTGGGTTCTGGTCGGCTACCGTAAGTGCTGCATTAAGAAGGGTAACGTCGTCAATAAGCGTTTCGGCATAAGCTGAAAACCACATCCCGAACGATGATGGCATAGCCACCTGAAAGTGGGTGTAACCCGGTAATAATATATTTTGATACGCTTTACTCTGTGCAATAAGCAGATCAAAAAGATTCTTAATTTGTTCTTTTATAGTTTGAAGTTCTGCTTTAAGATAAAGATGTATATCTGTAAGAACCTGGTCGTTACGAGAACGTGCCGTATGGATTTTCTTTCCGGTATCTCCCAGTTTTTCTATAAGGAGGTATTCCACTTTACTGTGTACATCTTCAAAGGAGTCTTCTATAGTGAAGTCTCCTTTTTTAATATCAGCCAATATCTCCTCAAGAGCCAGTACTAAATCTGTTGCCTCAGCTTCGGTAAGCAAGCCAACTTTAGCCAGCATTTTTGCCTGGGCAATGTTGCCTATAACATCATAAGGCGCCAATACAAGATCGAGTTCACGGTCGTTGCCTACGGTAAATATATCGGTTTTCTTATCGGTCGGTATGCCTTTATCCCAAAGTTTCATTTTGATATTTTATTTAAAACGAGGAAAATCTATTTATTTATCAAAATAAATTCATTCTCTAATTCTAATATGCTTTTTTCTCTGTTACTTATGTGTGTAAGAGCCTGAATATTAGGTAAATTTTTGAAGTAATAATCAATATACTTAAAATAAATCTTATCAGGAACTATTAAATTATCAGGATTGTTCTCTGCGACTTCTCCCTTTTTATCCGACATTTTTAAGTCGTTCATGTTTATTAAAACCAGAGCTTTTCGTCTAAAGCTGACATTATCGGAAAGTCTTGTTATTGACTCTAAATATTCTTTTGTTCTATTCTCGAATTCTTTGCCTTTAAAGGATATTTTTCCATTCTGAGAATAGAAGATTTTACTTCCATGCTGTTTTAACTCAGATTCGAGATTTCTCAAATAATTCAAATAAATCTTTGTCAAAGAATCATATACAACGATATTTTTTTCTTTGTTGGATTTAATATTCAGCTCTATATCTCTCTCAACAAGATTACAGTAATCCTTATTATTTTTTAATATTATCATATACCCAATTAAGCTTTCTCCTTTTTGTTCTTTGTGTTTACTTTCACAAGCGAAAAGCGAGAAGATAATAAAAATAGTTACGTATGATATTATGTTGAAAGATTTCATTTATAGATAGCAATATAAATTTCTATGTTTTTAAAAATGTGTTCAATATTTTGATATACAAATCAATACCTTCTTCTATTTCATGTAAAAATATAAATTCGTCGGCGCTATGCGAACGTGGCGAATATCCGGGCCCAAGCTTTAGCGACTGGCAGCTTAATACCGACTGGTCACTAAGCGTAGGCGAGCCATAAGTGGTCCTGCCCAGTGCTACGCCTGCCTTTACTAGCGCATGATCTTTATCTATGCGCGATGAATTAAGATGTAGCGAACGCGGGTTAACTTTTACCTTATCTCCAAATTTATCAGACAATTCTGCACGGATTATTTCCAGTACTTCAATATTTGTATAACAATCGTTTACACGAACATCAACAACAAGGCTGCATTCTGCCGGTATTACGTTGTGTTGTTTTCCTGCTGCGGTACCGGTAACCGTCATTTTCATAGGTCCAAGAACTTCGCTTACTTTTTCAAAACGATAATCACGGAACCATTCTATAACAGGGATGGCGTTGTAAATAGACACATCGTCGTTAGGGTGCGCGGCGTGTCCCGGAGTTCCTGTAACTACCACATCGAGTACCAAAAGCCCTTTTTCGGCTATGGCAAGCTGCATTTCGGTAGGTTCGCCTACAATAGCAAGCTCAAGGTTAGGTAAGTGTTTCAGTACACTGTTCAGTCCTTTAGGACCACTGCTTTCTTCTTCGGCAGAAGCAACAATAACCAGGTTATAAGGCAGGCTTTCTGCTTCGTAAAGATATGTAAACGCAGCAATTAACGACACCAAACAACCTCCCGCATCGTTACTGCCAAGACCAAATAGCTTTCCATCTTCCACACTCGGTTCAAGCGGGTTACGGGTATAGCCTTGGTTTGGCTTTACGGTATCGTGGTGCGAGTTAAGCAACAATAAAGGTTTACCTTCAGTGAAGTCCTTATTAAACGCCCAAATATTATTATTTTCCCTAAGGAAAGGAATGTTATGTCTTTTAAACCACGCTTCTATAAGCAATGCAGTGCCTTCTTCTTCAGATGAAAAAGATTGTGTGCTTATAAGTTGCTTTAATAAAGCAATGGCTTCCTGTGTTAGTGTTTGTATGGTTGTTTCACTCATGAAATCGTGTTTTCGTTACGCAGTAACCAGCGTATAAACGCTTTCTCCTTTCAGCATCTCAGGGCTGCCAATACCTATTTGTGTAACGCCTTGGTTAATAGCGTTAAAACAATTTTCCAGTTTTGGTAGCATACCCGAATGTATAATGCCTTGTTCGCGTAGTGTCTTGTAGGCGTCAAAAGTAAGGTTTTTTATCACGGTATCCTCATTTTCACTGTCCATAAGCACACCTTTTTTCTCAAAACAATACATTAATCTGACGTCAAAATACTTAGAGCAAGCCACTGCAACAGTACTTGCTATAGTATCGGCATTGGTGTTTAGCAATTGACCTTTGCCATCGTGCGTAATGGCACAAAATACAGGAACAACATTTTGTTCTACTAATACTTTTAGCAAATCAGCATTAACAGCAAGTACATCGCCTACAAAACCAAAGTCTACTACCGCATTTTTACGCTTTTCGGATAGAATAAGGTTCCCGTCGGTTCCGGTAAAGCCCATAGCGTTATTGCCTGATGCTTGTAATTGTGCAGTAACATCTTTGTTTATAAGTCCGGCATAAGTCATTACCGCCACATCAAGCATAGGTTTGTCGGTAATACGCCTGCCTTCATGGAATACCGCAGTTATACCAAGTCCTTCAGCGGTTTTGGTTGCTATTTTACCGCCGCCATGCACCAGTATTTTATAGCCTTCAAGCACTGCAAAATCAGCAAGAAATGCTTTAAGCGCAACAGGGTTGTCTATTACGTTACCGCCAATTTTTACCACGGTAAGCTCTGGTTTATTTTCCGCCATCTTCAAGGATTTTGGTTATAATTGCCTGTGCTGCCCATGTACGGTTGTTTGCCTGTTGAATTACAATAGAACTATCGCTATCCAGCACGGCATCAGATACTATCATGTTACGGCGTACCGGTAGGCAGTGCATAAACTTACCGTTATTAGTGAGTGCCATTTTTTCGGGAGTAATGGTCCACGACGGGTCTTTGCTGGTTATTTTACCGTAGTCTATATAGCTGCTCCAGTTTTTGGCGTAGATAAAATCTGCATCCTTAAATGCTTCATCCTGATTGTGGGTAATGGTTACACCCTCAGTAAACTCAGGGTTTAGTTCATAACCTTCAGGATGGGTGATTATAAAATCCACATCGGCTTTCTTCATCACTTTTACAAATGAATTCGGTACCGCGTGCGGAAGCGCCTTAGGGTGTGGTGCCCATGTAAGAACTACCTTGGGACGATCTTTGGTTTTATGTTCTTCAATAGTAAGCGCATCGGCAACTGCCTGAAGCGGGTGTTCTGTAGAACCTTCAAGGCTAATCACCGGAACCGAAGCATATTTTTTAAACGCACTGATTACATACTCTTCTTCATCTTTTTCCTTATCCTTAAGGGTAGGGAAACTCCTAATGGCTATAATATCACAGTACTGCGATACCACCTGTGCGGCTTCCTTAATGTGTTCGCTGCTGGCACCGTCCATTACTACGCCGTCTTCAAATTCCAGCGTCCAGCCTTCGGTATTAAGATTCATTACGATAGGGTGCATGCCCAGGTTCAGCGCGGCTTTTTGCGTACTGAGCCTTGTCCTTAAACTTGGGTTAAAGAACAGTAACCCTAAGGTTTTGTTTTTACCAAGTTTCTGGTTGGCAAAGGGGGCAGCCTTTACGGCTTTTGCCAAAGCTACAAGCCCGTTAAGGTCTTGTATGTCATCTACCGATGTGAAGTTTTTCATTTTTTAATTATAAAGATTTTCTGAAGCCAGTTTCAATGATGTTAAGTAGTCGTTATCAAACTCGATCTGTCTGATTTTATCAAGTTTAAATACTCTGTTTTCTCCCCATTTTCCTTTTAAGTCAATCCATAGCAAAGTTATCTGCGATTCGTCAATAGCGATAAGTTTGCCCGGGTATATCGCGCTGTTAGATTTTTTTGAAAACGAGAACAAGCCATATTCGTTATTTAAAAATTCAAACATTGCTTTAGTATTTTCTAAAGGTATTTTTTTACTGATAGACGGTAGAAGGCTTTTAAGTCTTATTACCTGTTCGGTAAATATTTCATTTTCGTCCCGGTAAACGCCTTCAATATTTTTGTTTGCAACAATAACATAACCGTCAACAATAAAGTCCGAAGGATTGCTTTTCAGTAAAATCCAATCTTCAGAATAATTAAGAAGAAAACCCGAAACAGGTTCTTTCTTATCTGTAAACTCAATAGTTATGAGTGAATTATGGTATTGACTTAATTTCATGGTTTAATTTTTTAACGCATTTTTAAGTCCTGCGAAGAATACATCCACATCGGCTTTTGTAATAGAAAGCGGAGGAAGTATGCGCAAGAGGTTCTTCTGCGAGGCATTTCCGGTAAAGATATGCTCGTTGTATATCAGCTTTTTGCGAAGCTCGGTAACGTCAAAATCAAACTCAAGGCCCAGCATCAGTCCACGTCCTTTAATGTTTTTAACTTCAGCTATTTCAGTTGCTTTTTCTTTAAAATAAGCACTGATTTCGTTTACGTTATCTATCAGGTTTTCTTTCTCGATTACATCAAGAACAGATAACGCTGCCGCACAAGCCAGATGGTTACCACCAAAAGTAGTACCCAGTAGACCATACTTTGCTTCGAACTTAGGCGAAATCAGTATGCCGCCAATAGGGAAGCCGTTACCCATACCTTTCGCAAGACTGATTACATCCGGAGTAATGCCGTGCCACTGGTGTGCAAAGAACTTACCGGAACGGCCGTAACCGCTTTGTATCTCATCCAGGATAAGCACTACGTTATTGTCATTACAGGCTTTTTCTATGGTTTTAAAGAACTCAGTAGTAGCCTGGTCAAGACCACCTACACCTTGTATACCTTCTATGATAACACAGCTCACATCGCCTTTGGCAATTTCTGCATTAAAGGCAGCTTCGTCATTTAACGGTAGGAATACTACTTCATGCCCTGCATTTACCGGAGCGACTATCGATGGATTATCGGTAGCGGCAACCGCAGCCGATGTACGTCCGTGGAATGCTTTTTTAAACGCTATGATTTTCTTTTTCCCGTTGTGGAAAGAAGCAAGTTTCAGCGCATTTTCGTTTGCTTCGGCACCCGAATTACACAGGAAAAGTGTAAAATCAGCATAACCCGAAAACTCCGGTAGTTTTTTACCAAGGGCTTCCTGTATAGGGTTTTCTATGGAGTTAGAATAAAATCCTATTTTGGCTACCTGCTCGCTTACTGCCTTTACATACTCAGGGTGTGAGTGCCCGGCAGAAATTACACCATGGCCTCCGTAAAAATCCAGGTATTCCTGGCCTTTGTCGTCCCAAACTTTAGCGCCCAGCGCTTTTACCGGGGTAATGTTATATATAGGGTATACGTTGAATAAACTCATTTTCTTTTTTGTTCAAAGTTTAATGTTTAAAGTTGTCCCCCCTTCGGGGGCTGGGGGGCTTAAAACCCTGCCGCCTTCAGCTTTAATCCTGTGGTTTCTTCCAAGCCGAACATCAGGTTCATATTTTCAATGGCCTGTCCGCTAGCACCTTTTACAAGGTTATCTATTACCGATGTTATCAGTATGTTTTTGCCGTGCTGCTCAAGGCTGATAAAGCAGTTGTTTGTTTGTAAAACCAATTTCATATTAATACTACTCGTAGTAACTTTTACAAACGGTTCGCTTGCATAATACTCGCTAAATATTTTTACAACCGATTCAAAATCAGTAGTTAATTTAGTATACAACGTAGCAAAAATACCACGTGCAAAATCGCCACGGTTAGGAATGAAAAGTACTTCATCGTCAAAGCTGTTTTGTAGCTGTTGCAAACTTTGTACTATTTCACCCAGGTGCTGGTGGTTAAATGCCTTATAGTGGCTCATGTTGCCCATCCTCCACGGGTGGTGCGACGTAGCTGACGGCATAACACCTGCGCCCGTACTGCCTGTTGTAGCGTTAACGTGAACAGTATCGTTTAGCAATCCATTTTTAGCCAATGGTAGCAGTGCCAACTGTATCGCGGTAGCAAAACAACCCGGATTGGCTATGTATTGTGCTGATTTTATAGCATCACGGTTTAGTTCCGGAAGGCCATAAACAAAGGTCTTGCCATTAAATGCAGCGTCTTTAGTCAAACGGAAATCATTACCTAAATCGATAATCTTGGTATCGGCAGAAAAGGCATTGGCTTGCAGGAACGCGAGTGACTTACCATGCCCAAGGCATAAGAACACCACATCAACATCAGGGTTTACCGTATCAGTAAAGTTAATATCCAGCGTACCGTAAAGATCTTCGTGTACCGATGCTACCGGACTTCCGGCATTAGTAGTGCTGTACACAAAGTTTATAGAAGCCTCCGGATGATTAGCAAGCAACCGTAAAAGTTCGCCTGCTGTATATCCTGATCCTCCTATGATGCCTATATTAATCATATTGCTCTTTGTTTACGTGTGCGTAAATGTTTTGCGCATTACCCACAATTTTTATAAAGCCTTTGGCATCGTCTGCTGTCCAGGCGTTATTAACTTCGCCATACTGACCAAAACCTGAGTTCATTAAGTCGTGTTCCGACTCAATTCCATCTAATGAGAAGTGGTACGGTTTCAGGCTTACGGTTACAGTTCCTGTTACTGTTTTCTGAGTATCTTCAAGGAAGGTCTCTATGTTACGCATTACCGGGTCAAGGTATTGCCCTTCATGGAACAGCATACCGTACCAGTTGCCCAATTGCTCTTTCCAGTACTGCTGCCATTTGCCCAACGTGTGTTTTTCAAGCAGGTGGTGTGCTTTGATGATGATAAGCGGAGCAGCAGCTTCAAAACCCACACGGCCTTTAATGCCGATGATGGTATCGCCCACGTGAATATCACGACCAATGGCAAATGCCGATGCAAGCGCTTCAAGCTTTTGTATGTTTGTGGCAGGTTTTTCAAATTCACCATTTATCCCTACAAGTTCTCCTTTTTCAAAATGAAGGACAACTTTTTCAGCCTCTGTCTTTTGTAGTTGCGATGGGTAAGCCGAATCGGGTAGGGGTTGCCCTGAGGTAAGCGTTTCTTTACCGCCTACGCTGGTTCCCCAGATACCTTTATTTATAGAATATTGTGCTTTTTCCCAACTGTACTCTACACCGTTCTTTTGAAGGTATTCCACTTCTTCCTGACGTGTTAATTTCAGGTCGCGGATAGGAGTAATGATGGTCATTTCAGGAGCTATTGTTTGAAATACCAAGTCAAAACGGATTTGGTCGTTACCGGCACCGGTACTACCATGAGCAATAGCTTCTGCACCGGCTTTCTTGGCATAACGCACCGTTTCCAATGCCTGGAACACACGCTCTGCACTTACCGAAAGCGGATAGGTGTTGTTTTTAAGTACATTGCCATATACAAGGTATTTAATGGCTTTTTCGTAGTACTTGTCTATAATATCAAGGTTAAGGTGGTTAGCGCTGCCCAGTTCGTAAGCGCGCTTTTCTATGGCCTGCAACTCTTCTTCGCCAAAGCCACCGGTATTAATAAGTATGGTATGAACTTCATACCCCAGTTCGTTCTTTAGGTACTTAAGGCAGTACGAAGTATCTAAACCTCCGCTGTATGCCAAAACCACTTTTTTACTCATTGTCTTTCTCTTTTTTAAGGAAAAGTGCCTGCTTTATACTTTTCAGTCGGGCTAACACTTTCTGATTAAAATCGTATTTGGAATCTTCTTGTTTATTCTTTTTTGCGGCAGGATCGTATAGCATCCCGGTACAAAGGCACATTTTGTACTCTTTACGCTGTAGTATGTCGTAGTTATTACAGCCGCTGCACCCTTTCCAGAAAGAAGGATCATCGGTCAGCTCACTAAAAGGTACAGGTTTATACCCCAGGTCTGAGTTAATTTTCATAACAGCAAGACCGGTGGTGATGCCAAATATCTTAGCACCCGGATATTTTTCCTGGGAATAGTTAAATACACGTTCCTTGATTTTTTTTGCAAGGCCGTGCTGACGGAAATCAGGGTGTACTATAAGTCCGGAGTTGGCTACAAACTTACCGTGACTCCAGCTTTCTATATAGCAGAACCCAGCAAACTTACCGTCGCCTATAGCTATAACGGCGTCCCTGTGTTTCATTTTTTCAATGATGTACTCAGGCGTACGCTTGGCTATACCCGTACCGCGTTGTATTGCCGATTCGTACATGGTATCAACAATTTCCTGTGCGAACTTA
The DNA here is from genome assembly GCF_046613565.1 of Flavobacterium sp. RHBU_3. Lineage (NCBI taxonomy): Bacteria > Pseudomonadati > Bacteroidota > Flavobacteriia > Flavobacteriales > Flavobacteriaceae > Flavobacterium > Flavobacterium sp. RHBU_3. Next base: position 82,995 of record NZ_JBKJHC010000012.1, read on the forward strand.
AAATGCTCTTCGCCGGCTATTATAATAGATATATTCATTTCAACTTAAGAAATAAAGTATATAAAAAATCAATAAAATAAATAGGATAGTTTCGTAGGATACAGGCAGGACGGACCCACCCAAAAATAAAGCAGACCGTTACGGCCTGAAGCGCCTCGGGCTCAGGAAAGAATTAAGGTTGCTTATATAAGCAAGTTCCCCAATTACAGACGATGTAAAAACAGTTGTTGTTTTCAATTCTTTATTAAAATAAAAATGAACACTAATTGTGTAAGGGCGTTTCAGCTTTATTTACGGTTGCAAATGTAATTCATTTAAAAACATATAAGGTTAATTTTTCTTCAAAATTTATACGTTTTGCAAATACCCCATAAAAAAGCCCCCCGCCTTACTTATCCGTAGCATATTCTATACAAAAAGCGCTCCAAAAATATAGTGCGTGTAAATTTTATTGGTATTTATTTTAAAGTTAAGCGAAAACAAACCGAAATTAAATTTGCAAAAACACTCCTGTACGTATTGGTGTTGATAATGTAATGTTGGCATAACACGCTGGTGTACAGTAAAAGTATATTTGCCACATTAGAAAACTTTTATACACCTCAGGATTATGCTGATTACCAAAGAACAATTCTCTGAAGCTACCGGACTTTGTAAAATTCCACTACCATGGTTACCGTCTTATCTCATGAAAGTTTTGAAAATAAACGAATTAAATTCGGTTGTAAAAGAAGCAGGTGATCTTGAAGGTGCTGCTTTTTCAAGTCATATATTGCAGAAAATTGGTGTTAAAGTACATGTAGAGGATACCGGATTACAGAATATTCCGCTTGATGGTGCTTTTATAGCTATCGCAAACCATCCGTATGGCGGAATAGAGTCTTTGGCAATATTGTCTACAATTGCTGAAATGCGTCCCGATACGCTATACATGGGCAACTTCCTTTTGAAACAAATTCCAAACCTTGAAAAGAGTATTATAGCGGTAAACCCGTTCGAAAATATAAAGAATGCTTCAAGCATCAGTGGTTTAAAGTCTACATTCCAAACGCTTAAAGAGGGGACGCCTGTAGCAATATTCCCTGCCGGCGAGGTATCATCATATGATTTTAAAACGAAAAAGATTACCGACAGGGAGTGGCATCCTGCCGTTGGAAAAATAATCTGTAAAGCCGGGGTTCCTATCCTGCCAATATATTTTCATGGTAATAACGGTTTGTTTTTCAGTTTACTGAAATCCATTCATCCCATGCTGCAAACGTCTAAACTAATCTCTGAACTTTTTAATAAAAGGGGACATGTTTTAAAAATGACCATTGGGAAACCAATACTATTACCCGCTGAAGATACCAAAAACTTTAACCCTTCAGTATTACAGCAGCTTAGGGATAATTTGTATGCGCTTAAAAATCAGGAGTAAGCCTGGCGGTGTGTAATTTATGATTCTATCTTTTAAAATACCTATCTATCAGATTTACCACATCCATGTTTTTAATATCTTTTAACGCATAGTCATAGGCTGTAAATGTGGTTCTCCGTTCTCTTTTATAATTTTCTTCGACGAAAGGGTCGCCGCCATGCTTTAAAAGAAGCTCTATTAATTCTAAATTTTCAGGATGATCTTCTACGGCTTTAGAGATGGCCGACTTTTCAAATTTATTTTGGTGGTGTATATCAGCGTCTTTTTCGAGCAGCAGTTTTGCAAGCCCTGTATTACCTGCGATGCTGGCATAGATTAAGGGTGTAAACTTTCCGGGGTCAGTTACATTAACATCAGCGCCTTTTTCTATGCAGTAGGTTGCTATTTCGGTATTATTGTGCAGAGTAGCCACTAATAAAGCCGTTCCCGTCCGTTCTATATAATAATCAACACCCAGCAAATCAATTAGTGATTTGGCTTCATCATTCAGGTTTTTTTTGATTGCAAATCTTAAATCAATGGCTTTTTCTTTTTGTTCCGGTACATTCATATATTATGGTTGGTTTGATTGCATAAAAACTCTAAAAGTAAATATTGATTTGTTTGGGGTTCTATAATAACTGAGACAAAAACTCCAGGTTTTCCTTAATTTTTACCTTTTGCAAGTTGGCAAGCTTTTCATCACCGCCCAGCGCCAGCGCGGGTACAAATGTGTAGCACTCATCGGGTGCCAGTGGGGCTTTTTTAAGCGCTTTGAGTTCTATCTTGCCATAGCAGTCTTCTTTCCAGAAACTGTCTGATGCGATATTAAACTCAATAAAAATTTCAAAATTGGTACTGGCTACAGATATTTTAGAGGTATGGGTGTTTAAGTAGGTTATAGTATCGCCAATGTCTAATTTTTCAAATAAAAATAAATTGCCCAGATTTTTCCTCGCAAAAGCTATTGCATCCCGGGAAACACCTGGAAATTTTCTTGCTACATTGTTGTATTCTTCAGGGTTTATTAACCAAAATAATCCCTGCCTGTATTTACACAATCCATAGTTTACCCATAAGTAATTGATTATGTCATCTTTACCTCTATTAATCACAAATACACCTTTGTATTTCTCTATAATTTCCTGAGGAATATTACTGTATTTTTCCCCTTCCCCTGAACGCTTAAAAAACTGTTGGGCAATAATTTCAACTTCATTAGTCTCACTCATAAGTTGATGGTTTGGTTTCTCCAAAACTACAATACTTTCTGAAAGCCCGATATTTTTTTGCAGGAAAATTCCTTACGATGCTTTGGCAAAATTAAAATAGGGCAGGGTTGTGGTTACCGATGCAAAATTACAACACAATATTACACAAAGTACTGTAGCTATTTCTTTAGTAATTTTTTTAGGTAAAAAACGCTCCATTTAGGAGCGTTAATATCTTTTACTTCTTATAAACCGGTGGTAATAATTTGCTACTTACTTCACCAAAGCCTATCCTAACCGTATCATTTTGACAATATCCTCTCATAATTACGGTATCGCCATCGTTTATAAACTTACGTTCGGTGCCGTCTTTTAGGATAAGTGGGTTTTTACCGCCCCAGGTAAGTTCCAGCATTGAGCCAAAACTGTCCTCAGTAGGGCCAGAGATGGTACCGCTACCCATAAGGTCGCCACTGTTTACACGGCAGCCGTTTATGGTGTGGTGTGCCAGTTGCTGCGCCATGCTCCAGTACATATATTTAAAGTTACTGTTGCTTATTACGGTTTCTTCAGTTTCTTCCGGTTGTATGGCTACCTGTAGGTTAATATCGAAGGCGTGAGCGCCTTCTTGTTGCAGGTATTCCAGTGGTTTAGGGTCTTGCGTAGGGCCTTCGGTACGGAACGGCTCAAGCGCATCAAGTGTTACAATCCACGGCGAGATTGATGATGCAAAGTTTTTGGCAAGGAATGGCCCCAGTGGCACATATTCCCATTTCTGTATATCGCGTGCGCTCCAGTCGTTAAATAATACCATACCAAATATGTGGTCTTCAGCTTCTTCTACTGGTACGCATTCGCCCATAATGTTAGCATCGGTGGTAATAAACGCCATTTCAAGCTCAAAATCTACCAACTTACTCGGTCCGAACACCGGCTGGGTTTCACCATTTGGCAGGGTTTGCCCCAGTGGCCTGTGTACAGGAATACCAGATGGAACTATAGTAGATGAACGCCCATGGTAGCCCACAGGCAGGTGCAGCCAGTTTGGCAACAGTGCATTATCAGGGTCGCGGAACATTTTGCCTACATTGGTGGCGTGTTCCTTGCTGCTGTAAAAATCGGTATAGTCGCCTATAAGTACCGGTAATTGCATTTCTACATCGGCAACATGGAAAACCACAACATCCCTGTGTTTTTTATTATCACGCAGTGTAGCGTTATTCTCGTCAAATATCTCAGCTATGCGATTACGCACCAGTCTCCATGTTTTTTTACCGTCGCTAATAAAATCGTTTAGCGTATCCTGCATAAACATATCGTCGGTAAGTTCTATACCTTCAAAGTAATTAAGCTGTTGCAGGGCGCCCAGGTCTATAGCATAGTCGCCTATACGGGTACCTATGGTCACCACATCATCTTTAGTGATAAACACACCAAAGGGAATGTTTTGTATTGGGAAATCGCTGTCTTTAGGTACGTTAAGCCATGATTTTCTTGTCGGATCGTTTGCAGATATTGGCATATCGTTGTATTGTGTTATTTGTATGTGTTAATGTTTTATCTTTTTACCAAATATACTTTTGTCTGATTTTAAACCAAACGTTTTTTGTACTTTTGACAACAAATTAACGAAAAATTATACAATGCAACGCGACGAACAAATTTTCGATTTAATCCTTGAGGAACAGGACAGGCAAATACACGGTTTAGAACTTATTGCTTCTGAGAACTTTGTAAGCGAACAGGTAATGGAAGCAGCAGGTTCTGTACTTACAAATAAATATGCTGAAGGCTATCCGGGCAAGCGCTATTATGGCGGTTGTGAGGTAGTAGACGTTATAGAGCAGATAGCTATAGACAGGGCAAAAGCGCTATTTGGTGCCGAGTATGCAAACGTACAGCCACACAGCGGATCTCAGGCTAATGCTTCTGTATTTCATGCGTGCCTTAAGCCGGGTGATAAAATTCTTGGTTTTGATCTTTCTCATGGTGGTCACCTTACTCATGGTTCGCCTGTAAACTTTTCGGGAAGACTTTACCAAACTGCTTTTTACGGTGTAGAAAAAGAAACAGGTCGCCTAAACTACGATAAAATCCAGGAAATAGCTACTGCCGAAAAGCCACAGATAATTATCGCCGGTGCTTCTGCATACAGCCGCGATATGGATTTTGCACGTTTCCGCGAAATAGCTGATAGCGTAGGTGCTATCCTTCTTGCTGATATATCTCACCCTGCCGGCCTTATTGCCAAAGGGCTTATGAACGACCCAATTCCTCATTGCCACATTGTAACTACTACAACGCACAAAACCCTTCGCGGGCCACGTGGCGGTATGATACTTATGGGCAAGGATTTTGAGAACCCATGGGGCCATAAAACTCCAAAAGGGGAGGTGCGTATGATGTCGGCACTTCTTGATCTTGCTGTATTCCCTGGTAACCAGGGCGGGCCACTGGAGCATATTATTGCTGCTAAAGCTGTAGCTTTTGGCGAGGCACTTTCAGATGAGTTCTTCCGTTATGCAATGCAGGTGCAAAAGAATGCCAAAGTTATGGCTGATGCCTTTGTAAAACTTGGTTATGACATTATTAGTGGTGGTACTGATAACCACATGATGCTTATTGACCTACGTAATAAGAATATTACCGGTAAAGAGGCTGAAAATGCACTTGTAAAAGCAGAAATCACTGTAAACAAGAACATGGTTCCGTTTGACGATAAATCGCCATTCATTACTTCAGGTATCCGTGTAGGTACTGCAGCCATAACGACACGTGGCCTTGTAGAAGCCGATATGGAAACTATAGTAGCCCTTATAGATAAGGTTATTACTAACCATACTAACGAGGAAGTGCTTGAAGAAGTAGCTGATTCTGTAAACGAAATGATGAGCGAAAGGCCTATCTTCGTATTCTAAAAAATAAAATATAATGCCGGCCCTCAATCATAAAAATTGAGGGCCTTTTTTACCACCAACCATAATGCAACAATTACAAGAACTTAGAAAAGCAATTGAGAATTATTTCCCAATTGATGAAGAAGCGTGGAGCCTACTTGAACCTACGCTGGAAATCACAAAAATTAAAAAAGGTAGCCAGCTGGTTAAAGAAGGTGAAACCGAGGATAGTATTTACTTTTTGGTTTCAGGGATAACCCGTAACTTTTTTATACGGAATGATAAGGAATATACCATAGAGTTCCACTTTCAAGGAGAGTTTGTTACCGGTTATTATTCTATTATTACCGGAGAGCCCAGTATAATTACAGTAGAAACACTTACAGATACTGAGGTGGTGCTTTTTCCGTTCGACATTATCCGTTCTAATTATCTTGAAAATGTAAAAGCAGCAAATTTTGGCAGGATAATAGCCGAAGTGCAGTATACTAAAAGGCTTAAAAAAGAAATGGATTTATTGTCTTTAACTGCAGAGGAACGTTATTCAAAACTATTGCAGCAACGCCCGGAACTTGTAAAGAAAATCTCTGTAAAACATTTGTCATCTTATTTGGGCATACAGCCTGAAAGCCTGAGTCGTATCCGAAAAAGTTATATTTAAAAAGCTAACAAACATCATTTCAAAGGGAAAAATATTAATGCATCTTTGCATTGACCCCAACGACCCGGAAAATGAAACCTTTTATCCTACTTCTTACAGTTTATATCGTAAGTATCTTGGCTTTTTATATTGCTACAGGCGATTTTAATACAACCTTCAGCGGAAGGCTGGCACTAAGTGTTATGCTAATTTTTACAGCTATAGGCCATTTCAAGTTTACTGCCGGTATGGTGCTGATGGTACCTGACTTTGTTCCCCAGAAAAAACTCCTGGTACTCCTTACCGGCATATTTGAAATAGCCTTTGCTATGTTAATAATGATAGCAGCTACACGCTATTATGCGGCACTGGTATTACTGGCTTTTTTGATAGTAATATTCCCTGCTAATATAAACGCCGCGTTTAAAGCTGTAAACTATGAACAGGCTAACTTCGAAGGGCCAGGGCCTGCATATCTGTTTTTTAGGATACCTTTACAATTCGTGCTGCTGTTTTGGGTATATATCTTTTGTTTGTAATTATTCGGCGGTATCTTCTTTATCCGGCTTTATAGGATAATCGCCAAACTGGGTAGACAGCTTCCATATTTTATAAGGCTTGTACGAAAAACGGTTGCTAAGGGCTATCATCGTTACAGTATCTTTCTTTAAAGTAACGTAACTTGTAGTATTACCATGCCACCAGCCGTTGTGGTAAAAGAGTTTTTCACCGCTTTCCCATTCGTGCATTCGTATGCCCAGGCCATAATTGCGTTCGCCTTTGTGCTCATAACTGTATCCTTGAAAAACCTGTTTAAGCAATTTAGGATTCAGGAATTTTTTAGAATAGGTAGCTAAGTCAAACTTTAGCATATCACGTGGGGTAGAGTATATGTTCTTATCCCCGTATACATTATCTAGAAAATCATATCCATACAGTACTCCATTTCCTTTGTATGAGAATGAGGCTGTATCCTTATCACGCTCATAATCGAAAACATAGCTGTGTTTCATGCCCAGCGGTTCAAAGATCACCTCGCGCATTACATCACGGTAATTTTTGTGGGTTATTTTTTCTATAACCAGTGCCAGTATTACATAATTGGTATTACAGTAGCCAAACTTTTTATCGGGTTTAAAATACAGGTCAAATTTGTGTTCAGCCAGAAGATTTAATACATCCTGGTTATTCATCATATGACGATCCCAAATGGCACGGTCATCTGCAAAATAAGCATAGTTAGGCAATCCGCTTCGGTGGTTAAGCAGCATTTTTATACTGATTTCCTCATACGGAAATTCCGGCAATATACTGTTTACTTTTGCATCAAGGTCGAGCTTACCAAGGTCAATTAGTTTAAGCACTACAGCTGCCGTAAGCACTTTGCTTACAGAAGCAAGGTGTAGGGGAGTATCTTCGTTTATTGAGCGTTTTTCGCGTATGTTAGCGTAACCTCCATATTTTTCAAACAGTATTTGTCCGTTTTTGGCTATCAATATACCTCCGCTTAAGTCATCCTTTGGCCAAATCTTATTATAGTATTGCTGCGCTGCGAAGTGTTTGTCGTTTTTGTATGCATCGCTTACTTTGCCAAACTTTATTTTAGGTGGTGTTATATGCAGTACAGTATCGGGCTTGTTATCTTCCTGATTTTCTGCGATTGACTTGCCTTCCTGTTTGCAGGACACCAGTAAGCCAAGTAATATATAGGGTGTGTATTTTAGAATCTTCATGTTTTCGTGCCAGGAGTCAAACCGCAAATATATATAATCAATACATTTTTTTACAATTTCTAAAGAAGCCTTTAACATTTAAAACTGTTAATTTATTCTACCAAATACTATAACTTTTTGAAATGCAGTTGCTTTACTTTATGATATTTTTTTATTGCTCCGGCAAAATAAAAAATGCCTAATTTTACAGGTAAATTTTTAAGACCAATGGATAAAATTAACTGGCAGACAGTAAGGGAATACGAAGACATTACCTATAAAAAATTTAACGGCGTGGCACGTATCGCCTTTAACAGGCCTGATGTACGTAACGCTTTCCGACCTAAAACTACTTCAGAACTATACGATGCATTTTATGATGCACAGGAAGATACTTCTATAGGCGTAATTCTGCTTTCGGCAGAAGGTCCTTCAAGCAAAGACGGTATTTACTCGTTTTGTAGTGGTGGTGACCAAAAAGCCCGTGGACACCAGGGATATGTAGGAGAAGATGGTTACCACAGGCTAAACATACTGGAAGTGCAGCGCCTTATCCGTTTTATGCCAAAAGTGGTTATTGCTGTAGTACCGGGCTGGGCAGTAGGAGGAGGCCATAGCCTGCATGTAGTGTGCGATCTTACCCTGGCCAGTAAAGAACATGCTATATTTAAACAAACTGACGCGGATGTTACCAGTTTTGACGGTGGTTACGGATCGGCTTACCTCGCTAAAATGGTGGGGCAGAAGCGTGCCCGCGAAATTTTCTTCCTTGGTCGTAACTACAGTGCACAGGAAGCTTACGAAATGGGTATGGTAAATGCTGTTATCCCTCATGCCGAGCTTGAAGATACTGCTTACCAGTGGGCACAGGAAATACTTGATAAATCGCCTACATCTATAAAAATGCTGAAGTTTGCCTTTAACCTTACAGACGACGGTATGGTGGGGCAGCAGGTGTTTGCAGGTGAGGCTACCCGCCTTACTTATATGACCGAAGAGGCTAAGGAAGGACGTGATGCATTTCTTGAGAAGAGGAAGCCTAACTTCCGTAATATTAAGTGGATACCGTAATTGGTTATTGGTTATCAGTTGCTGGTTGTTGGCTTTACTCGGATAATTTTATGATTAAGCAATTCAGCCATATAGCTTCGAGTGAAGTTTCTATCAACTGACAACCAGCAACTATCAACTAAATAATGAACTTGCAAAATTTTAGTAACGAAACCATAGACACACTTCAGCTTCCGCAGTACCAGGATGCTGAGCTTACACCCGTGCATCCGCAGTACTTAAAAGTAGTGTGGTTTAATATAGCATTGGTATACGGCATTATAGCCATAGGGGCGGGTGTGGCCTTTTATTTTATAGAAGATATAAAGCCTTACTGGGTTTATATAATGCTTGGGTATGCTTTGGTATTGGTCACAAACATAATTGTACAGGTAATCAATTTCCGTAATAAAGGTTTTGCTTTCCGTGAGCACGATGTTATTTATCGCAGTGGTGCTATAAGTACTACAACAACGATTATTCCGTATACAAGGGTGCAGCACGTGGCAGAACACGAAGGTATAGTATCGCGTATGCTTGGATTGTCGTCTATAGAAATTTTTACGGCAGGCGGCGCGGGGAGCGACATTCGTATACCCGGACTTGAAAAAGTACATGCAGCTGCGGTAAAGAAGCTTTTGGTAGGTAAAATAGAAAAAGACACGCAAAAAAAAGTGGAGAAAGACCTATATACCGCAGCTACCGAGGATATAAACAATGAAAACACCCCGCCCGATGAAGTATGACTTTAGCAGGCCTCAACGGCAGTCGCTTATAGGTATACTTATTATGTCGGCCGATACGCTGCAAAGTAGTATCAGGGCGTTGTTTCCCATTGTAGTGGTATCACTGTTTCAGGAAAAGAATAAATATTATTATGTTGCCTTAGGATTAGTAATATTAGTTGCGGCATTGGTTTCCGGCTACTTTAAGTACCGTAACTTTACTTTTCTTATAGACGAACAAAATAGAGAGTTTGTAGTACGTAAAGGTATTTTTAGTAAGACACGCATAGCCATTCCGCTTAATAAAATACAACAGGTAAATATTAATCAAAACCTGTTGCAAAAGATACTTAAAGTACATGCATTACAAGTAGATACGGCAGGGAGCTCTAAAACCGAAGTAACCATAAAAGCAATTACCGAACGGTATGCTTTGGTACTGAAAGAACGTCTGCTGCTTGATGCTCCTGTAGAAGAAGATGAAACGGGAGAAATAGTCGAAAAAAAGCACAAGCCATTCATTACTATAAGTTTTGCGAGTTTATTAAAAACAGGGATAACCAGTAATTACATACGAAGCTTTGGTATACTGCTGGCGTTTTTTATTTCTACCTGGCAACATCTTGATGATTTTTTAAGGTTGAGTGATACCGATGCAAGTTTCCTTGATGAATACTTTAATACAGCATTTTTAATACGCTCTATAGCAGCTATTATTACGGTAGTATTGGTTTTAACGCTTTTAGTAAACCTTGGGCGTACTGTATTGCGTTTCTTCGATTTTAAGGTTACTAAAGAAGACAACGCGCTACTGCTTTCACATGGGCTAATTAATACTCGAAATACCATTATCCGACCAGAAAAAGTGCAGATATTAACGGTGGGACGCAACTTCTTTCAGAAGAAATTTAATATAAATGACCTGAAAATTAAGCAGGCATCCGATCTTGAAAAGAGTAACGACCGCAGTAAAATGCAAATGGAGATACCTGGTGTGAATAACGCTGAAAAAGATGCCTTGCTATTATTTTTATTGGAAAAGATGCCGGAAAAGGGATTTGAGGTAAAGCCAAACATACGTAAGGTGATTTTTGAGATATTCAAGTATATATTAATTCCGCTTGGCCTATTTTATGGGTACACCAAAATAATGCCCGAAGCTGGTAATGTAATAATTTTTGTACCATTTTATGTGCTGTTTGTGGGTATACTTATTTACTTTGCATTCAGGCACAGCAGGCTGTTTATTACGCCTGATTTTATTGTTCGTAAACGGGGAGCCTGGGATGTAGATAATGATATACTGATGCCACATAAAATACAGAGCATTAAGCTTCAACAGTTTTTTTGGCAAAAGTGGAGTGATGTAGGAGTCGTAAAATTATATACAGCAGGAGGACACATTAGTTTTGGGTTAGCTAACTTTACACAACTGAACCGCCTTGCGAATTACTGGTTGTATCAGGTGGAAACCACAGAGAAGGAATGGATGTAGTTTGTGGATGTGTTAATTTGTGAAGCATCATTTAAAATTTATAATTCAACATTTAAAATAATTAAAAAAATGTCTAATGCTAAAGCGTGGTTTGAGGCCGCACGATTAAGGACACTGCCTCTGTCGGTATCAGGAATACTGGTAGGGAGTTTTTATGCCATATCTCAGGGATATACAAATTGGGGAATATTGGCACTTTCATTAGTAACCACACTTGGATTACAAATACTTTCAAACTTTGCCAACGATTATGGCGATGGTGTAAAAGGTACCGATAACGAACACCGTATAGGCCCTCAGCGCGCCATACAAAAAGGCTCTATAACGGTAGCCGATATGAAAAAGGGTATCATTATAACATCGGTGCTTACATTGATTGCTGCTGTAGTACTGATATATGTATCTTTTGGTAAAGAAAATTTTGGTTACTCAGTGTTCTTTTTCCTGTTGGGATTAGCTGCAATAGCAGCGGCCATCAAGTATACTGTAGGCAGTGGTGCTTATGGGTACAGGGGACTTGGCGATGTATTCGTTTTCATATTCTTTGGGCTTGTAAGTGTTATAGGCTGTTACTTTTTGTACACCAAAGCTATGAACCCGTTAGTAATATTACCTGCTGTTTCGGTAGGTCTTCTGAGTGTAGCGGTACTGAACCTTAACAATATGCGCGACCAGGTGAGCGATGCCATGAGCGGAAAAAACACCATTGTGGTAAAAATGGGTCCTAAGGCCGCTAAATTTTACCATTATACAGTTATAGTAACTGCGTTAGCATTGACTTTGTTGTTTGCTATGTTAAACGATTTTAAGCCTGTACAGTACATCTTTTTAGTTGCGTTCATTCCGCTTGTACTGCATATTAAAACCGTTGTAAACAATACAGAACCGCGAAACCTGGATCCGGAACTTAAGAAAGTTGCGCTAAGTACGTTCCTACTTTCGGTATTGCTGTGTGTAGCAATGCAACTATAAAATTTATTTTAAATTTTGAATGATGACCAGAGCCTATAAAGCGAATTGAACGAAGTTAATTTTAAATGCGGTTGGCGCGGATAACCATATAATCGGATCACCGCATAACCGGGACAAATAAACAAATCCACATAACAATGAAAATTACTTTCTACGGACATGCCTCACTTGGCATTGAAACAAACGGAAAACACATTATTGTCGACCCTTTTATTACAGCTAACGAGTTGGCAGCTCATATAGATATTAATACACTTAAAGCTGATTACATACTGTTAACTCATGCTCATGGCGACCACGTTCTTGATGTTGAAGCCATAGCCCAAAACACCGGTGCTACCATAGTTTCGAATGCTGAAATAGCCACATATTACGGTAAAAAAGGCTTTAATGTACACCCAATGAACCACGGCGGTAGCTGGCAGTTTGACTTTGGTAAGGTGAAGTATGTAAATGCTATCCACTCAAGCCAGTTTCCAGACGGCACTTATGGTGGTAACCAAGGTGGTTTTGTAATTGAAGCCGACAAAAACATTTACATTGCCGGAGATACAGCCCTTACATTTGATATGAAACTAATACCAATGCGTACTAAGCTGGATCTTGCCATACTGCCGTTAGGCTCTAACTTTACTATGGATGCCGAAGATGCAGTAATCGCTTCAGATTTTGTAGAGTGCAATAATGTGCTTGGCTATCACTACGATACTTTCGGTTACATTAAAATAGACCACGAAGCTACTACCAAGCTTTTTGAAGATAAAGGAAAGAAACTTACGCTTCTTGAAATAGGAGATTCTATAGAATTATAAATTTCAAATTACGAATTACGAATTGATGAAAGAGAACGTTGTTCGCGATAAGAGTTATGCGTTTGCTATAAGAGTAGTAAATGCTTATAAATTTTTATGTGAACAACATAAAGAATACGTCCTTTCAAAACAGTTACTACGCTCAGGAACTTCAATAGGAGCTAACATAGAAGAAGCTATAGGTGCGCAAAGCAGAAAAGATTTTTTAGCTAAATTATCAATCTCTTATAAGGAAGCCCGTGAAAGTCAATATTGGATAAAACTCTTAAGAGATACAAATTATCTGTCGGGTGAGCAAAGCGAAAGCTTGCTCGAGGATGCAGAAGAGCTGCTTAGAATTATTGGCACTATACAGAAAACAATTCGTAATTCGTAATTCGTAATTCGCAATTTTTAATTAATAATTCATGACCGTTTCATATCAAAAATATACACTCAATTTTAAGCGCCCAAGTGGTACATCACGTGGTGTGATGACTACTAAGGAAACCTGGTTCATTATGCTTGAAGAAAACGGCAAAAAAGGAATAGGGGAGTGTGGTATATTACGCGGACTGAGTATTGATGACCGGCCGGATTATGAAGAAAAGCTACAATGGGTCTGTAAAAATATCCATCTTGGCGAGGCGCAGCTTTGGGAAGCGCTAAAGGAATATCCTTCAATACAATTCGGGCTCGAAACGGCTTTCCGCTCATTGGCATCAAACAATCCGTATGTACTTTTTCCGTCTGCTTTTACAGAAGGAGAGGAGGACATTACTATTAACGGGCTTGTTTGGATGGGCGATGAAGCCTATATGAAGCAGCAAATTGAAGATAAGCTGACACAGGGATTCAGTTGCATTAAACTGAAGATTGGTGCAATTGATTTTGAAAAAGAACTTAGTTTATTAGAGTTTATTCGCTCAAATTTTACCCCACAACAAATAGAGATACGTGTAGATGCTAATGGTGCTTTTACTGCAACAGATGCCTTACACAAACTAAACAAACTGGCTACTTATGTGCTACACAGCATAGAGCAGCCAATTCGTCAGCATCAGACTGATGCAATGGCCGAGCTTTGTAGCATAACTCCTTTGCCTATAGCGTTAGATGAAGAATTGATAGGTGTATTTGAATATTCAGATAAGGAAGCGTTGCTGCAAAAAATAAAGCCTCAATACATCATATTAAAACCAAGTCTCGTGGGTGGTATTCGTGGGTGTGATGAATGGATAGCTTTGGCTGAAAAACAAAACATTGGCTGGTGGATAACTTCTGCTTTAGAAAGTAACATAGGGCTAAATGCCATTGCTCAATATACCTTCACTAAAAACAATACTATGCCTCAGGGTTTAGGTACCGGTGCGCTGTACACTAATAATTTTGACAGCCCATTGGTTGTTAAGAACGGTAAACTATGTTACGATACTTCATTGCCCTGGAATGTAACTATATTTTAATCTCTTATGCAGAAAATACTCATAGCTTTTTTGGTTTTTCTTCTGGTTTCCTGCTCGGGCAGGGAAACGGTAAGTAATATCACAGTGATAGGTATTTTGCCTTATAAGGATTTCCCTAAAGAAAAGATAGATTCTGTAAAGGCGGATATAGAAAAATATTACGGCGTTTCAGTATGTGTGCTTAATGAAAAGCCTTTGCCCGAATCAGCATTTGTGAATATTAAGTCGCCCCGATATCGAGCTGACAGTATTATAACGATACAGCTGAGGCAAAAGCCGGACAGCATTGATTATATTGTGGGGCTTACCCATAAAGATATTTCTGCTCCGCGCTATGAAAACGGAAAAATTAAAGAACCAGTATGGAAATATAACGATTTTGGTATCATGGGATTGGCCTATCGACCTGGTAAAAGCTGCGTGGTTTCTACATTCAGGCTAAAGACACCTGATAAACAACTCCATTTTACACGACTAAAAAAAGTAGTATTACATGAACTTGGTCATAATTTTGGACTTGCGCATTGTAAGGACAAAAAATGTGTGATGACCAGCGCTGCCGAAAAAATTAAAACCATAGATAACGCAAATCCCCAACTATGTTCTAAATGCAGGGCCAAGGTCTTAAAATAGGGTAAAACTATCTTCTGTTTAACTCAAGTACATGTCTGAAAACGCCATATTTTCATAACTTCGGAAATATTTGGCAAAACGAATAGGTATTTTTTACAAACAAATAATAATTAAGGTATTTTTTTGCGTAAACATGCCGGAAGTAAGAGAAAACCTTAATATATTTACGTAAGATTAAATAAAACTAAGCATACAGAAATGAGTTATTATAAAGTAGACAACCTTGAACAATATTTTAAGCACTACAATAAATCAGTACGCGAGCCAAGGAAATTTTGGGATCGTATAGCCGACGAAAATTTTACATGGTACCAAAAATGGGATAAGGTTGTAGAATTTGATATGCAGGAGGCTGATGTAAAATGGTTTATAAATGCAAAAGTTAATATTACCAAAAACTGTATAGACCGTCATCTTGCCAAAAGGGGAAATAAAACGGCAATAATTTTTGAACCGAATAATCCGGATGAAGAGGCACAGCATATAACATATAACGAATTGTATGACAGAGTAGCCAAGATGGCTAATGCCCTACGCAAACAGGGGATTAAAAAAGGGGATAGGGTATGTATTTATCTTCCTATGATACCTGAACTTGCTGTAAGCGTGCTGGCTTGTGCCCGTATTGGCGCAGTTCACTCGGTAATATTTGCCGGTTTCTCTGCTTCTGCTGTTGCAGCACGTGTAAACGACTGTGAAGCTAAACTTTTAATAACGTCTGACGGTGCTTACCGTGGCAGTAAAACTATAGAACTGAAAAGTATTATAGATGAGGCGTTAAAAACCTGTCCAACTGTAGAAAATGTATGGGTTGTAAAAAGGACCAATACTGATGTTAAAATGGTTGAAGGTCGTGATAAATGGTTACAGCCGTTAGTTGACGCTGAAGATGCTAACAGCGTAGCCGAAATTATGGATGCCGAAGATCCTTTGTTTATTCTGTATACATCTGGATCTACCGGTAAACCAAAAGGAATGCTGCATACTACAGCAGGTTATATGGTATATTCTGCTTATACCTTTAAAAATATTTTTGCATATGAAGAAAATGATGTGTACTGGTGTACTGCCGATATAGGCTGGATTACCGGACACTCTTATATAGTTTACGGACCTTTACTTAACGGCGCTACAACGGTGATTTTTGAAGGTGTGCCATCATACCCTGAGTTCGATCGTTTTTGGCAGGTAATAGACAAACATAAAGTAACACAATTTTATACAGCCCCAACAGCTATACGTTCGTTAGCAAAAGAAGACTGGAAATGGGTAGACAAACATGACCTTAGTACACTTAAAGTTATAGGATCTGTAGGCGAACCTATTAACGAAGAGGCATGGCACTGGTATAATGACCACGTAGGTAAAAAGAAAAGCCCTGTAGTAGACACCTGGTGGCAAACTGAAACAGGTGGTATAATGATTTCGCCAATACCGTTTGTTACTCCTACTAAACCTACATATGCTACGCTTCCGTTACCAGGAATACAGCCGGTACTAATGGACGAAAGGCGTAATGAGATAGAAGAAAACCAAACAGCAGGTAGCCTTTGTATAAAATTCCCGTGGCCGGGTATGGCGCGCACCATTTGGGGAGACCATAAACGTTTTAAAGAAACATATTTTTCTACTTTCCCGGGTAAATATTTTACAGGAGATGGTGCCCTTCGAGACGAAGTAGGTTACTATCGTATTACAGGTAGGGTAGATGATGTAATAATTGTTTCGGGGCATAACCTTGGTACAGCTCCTATTGAAGATGCAATTAACGAACACCCTTCTGTAGCTGAGTCTGCTATAGTAGGCTTCCCTCACGATGTTAAGGGCAATGCGCTTTACGGTTTTATAACATTAAAAGAAGCCGGTGCATGGCGTAACCAGGATAACCTTATAAAAGAGATTAACGAGCATATTTCGAGCCACATTGGCCCAATAGCCAAGCTGGATAAAATACAGTTTGTAAATGGCTTACCAAAAACGCGTTCGGGTAAAATTATGAGGCGTATACTTCGCAAAATTGCCGAAGGTGATTTCTCTAATTTTGGTGATACTACAACATTGCTTAACCCTGAAATTGTTGATGAAATTAAAGAGGGACGTATTAATTAATTAAGTCCTTATCTATAAATAGAAAGCCGCCTCAATCAGAGGCGGCTTTGTTGTATATACACTTAAACTTATAGTTTTAAAATGGCTTTTAACTTTATGAATACCAATGCTGTAGTGTAAGCATTTCCCCAAGAACTGTTTCGTTCTGCCTTATCAATTTTAAGTCCGTCGCACAGTTCATCAAGCGTGTATTTTAAATCGTCATCATTAATTCCTTTCCAACGTTTAAAAAGCACACTGGTATCCATTACTTCATTCTTCAATCTGCCCAGATCCAAACGTTTTAATGCCTGATTAATAAATTCAATATCAAGGTTGATATTATTTCCTACCAAAATAGCATCTCCTATAAAATTTAGTAACTGTATCATTGCTTCGGCTTCTACAACTGTTTCTGTTTCAGCTTTTACAACGCTGTTTTCGGTATTATTTTGTTTTGGGTTAATAAGTGCAGCATACATAAAGTCACCTATGGCTATTCCGCCATCTACTATACCTATTCCGCCTATAGATAGTATGTTATCTTCCTTCCAGTCCAGGCCACTGCTTTCCACATCAAAAACTACAAACCGTTTCTTATTGTATGGCGTTTCGTTATCAAAAAGCGAAACGTAATTTTTCCAGAATTGTGGGCTGTTACCGGTTAGCCATTCAAATGCCATAAATTATCAGCTTAGGTAGGTTAGCGAAAAACGGTTCTTAATCATATCTTGTACATCGGCAATAGGCTGGAAGCTGTTTTTTAGCCTGGCCTTATCCGTTTTAGAAAGCTCATTTACATTTATATATCTTCCGTTTGAATCGTTGGTTAATCCCTCTTCGGTACGGAAGCGTTGCAATGTATTAAAAGCTTCAGCGCATTCTTCAAACAAATCGGCGTACTGTGGCTCCAGTTCGGCAAGTTTCATAAAACGCTGATAGGTATTAGTTATTTCTATAAGACCCTGGCTAAGTGCAAGTAGCCTTGCTGCATCTACAAGTGGTTTAATAGCACGAGTTTTAATGTCAAAAAAGTCTTTATGTTCACCTTCTGTTTCTACTAAAAACTGTCTGAAAAAACCTAATGCTGAAGCATTTTTAAGGGTATCTGAAGCAAGGAAAGCAAAGAATTTTTTGTTGCGTACTATACCCTGGCTTATGCTTTCTTTTAATATATCTTCAATAGTCGGAAATCCATATATAAAATCAAAATCAAAAAATAAGGTACTTACTTCAATATCTTTTTCCTGAGGTGTGTTTATCCAGTCGTTGTATTGTTTTATCCAGTCAGTTAGTGATTTGCACCACTTAGGGTTTCGTGCAATTATGTTATATGGCGAAAATTCATATCCCACTTTACTGAGTGATTCTGTAACTATTTCTGCCAGTTCTATAAAATAACGTTTTACAGTATCATACTGTTCAGGGGCAACGTCCTCAAAAACAAGAGCATTGTCCTGGTCTGTTCTAAGTAATTGTTCTTTTCGTCCCTGGCTACCCATATTCACCCATACAAAACGGACAGGAGGGAGGCTACCCATTTTTTCCACAGCAAGTTCTATAGCCCTGCGTGTTAATGCAATATTTACCTCTGCTACTATATTAGAAATATGGGAAATAGGTATATTTTTATCTATGCAATTCTGTATAAGATCAGTAAGTTTTTCCCTAACATATCTTAATTCTTTATTGTTTGACGCACGGCGGGTTTGTTTTAGCAAAATTCCGGGAGTATTAGCTTGTGCTTCAACTACATCATGTTCAGATATTATGCCGGTAACAACGGTATTACTTGTGCCATCTCGGGTTACACACAAGTGCCCAACTTCATGTTTTAGCATAATCATTTGTGCTTCGGCTACAGATATATTCTCAGGTACTGTAATTACAGGGCTTGTCATCACTTCACTTGCTTGGGAAGTGGCAGGGAAGTGGCCTGTCGCAATTTTAGAACGTAAATCTTTATCTGTTATAATACCTATGGGTAATTGGTCTTTTTGAATTATTACACTGCCTACAGCGCTGTTAGCCATAGTACGGGCTATGTACATTAATACATCATCGGCGTTTGCCGTTATAGGGTTTCGGGTATATTTTATAGGTTGAAAATACTGAATATCAATATCCTGATCGCTAAAAACAGTATTTTCAGCTAGTAAACGACCGCTACGTTCACGTTCACGGGGATTGCGTGTTTGTGAGGCAAAACTTTCCAGTAAAAACTCTAAAACTTTTTGATTTTTTGGAATGTAATATTCAAAGGCGGCTATCGGAATCGCAAATACCCAGGCTTCATCACGCGCTTTTGCAGTCATTAGATAGTCATTCTTTGCAAAATACGGCCTTAATCCTAAAATTTCACCTTCATCACATTTGTCAATTAGCATTTCTTCAGCGTCGGACGTAAGAAAAACTCCAACAACACCATCTTTAACAATATAAAAATCCGAATGTACAGTTTCTCCGCCTTTAAAAAGCGCCTGATTTTTTTGAAGATAAATTAACCTGCAGGTTTCTGCAAGGCTATATTGTTCAGTAGCATCCAGATAACTGAAAGGCGGAAATTGTTTTAAAAAATCGGCAACGTTCTGAACAACGGGATTAATCATATACTGTATTTTAGGTTAAAAATACATAATTTAAATTTCCATTTGAAATTATGACAAGATGAAATTCCATAATAGTTTGTTAAAATGTACTTTGAGGCATGGGGCATTGCATTATTGTAATTTTACTTTATTTTACATAATGTAAATTATAAGTCAAACTATAATCGTATGATATGAGAAATAGCTTAGTTAAACTATACAAACATTATAAACTTAATATAAGTGAAAATCCTGTATAGATATACAGGATTCAAACTTAATTAAATGAATACAAATATTATGGTCGTGGTCCACGTGGCGGCTTGGGACCAAAAAGTTTTGGAAATTCTACAACCAAAGATTTAAATGTTTCCAATTGATTTGGCTTACAGATTTTTTTTATTTCAAGGAAATGTTTAAAATGCGAAATTTCAATTTCACGTTGGTAATTGTTAATAACAGCAATTAAACTATCTTTTTCATTTTGAGTAAAATCTTTAGCTAATAAGCCATAAAGCTTTTCCTTATTGTCTCTGATGGATTTATCAAGCTCATTAATTTTGCTACGGTGTTCCTGAATTAAAATATCGTACCGTTTTATTTGCTTATTATCAAACTGAAGCTCATTAATAATTATTTCCCGCGGTCGCTGCATACCCGGACCTTCGCCTAAAGGCGGACCTTGTTTAGGGCCTAAAAAAATACTTCCTAATAATAACAAGTTCAATAATATAAGTATAACAAGCGATACTGTTAGTAATGTTGTTTTTTTCATTTTTTTTGAAATTTAGTATAACTGATTGCTTTCAGAAAACGGATTATCTGCCTGGCTTTCATTTACAGGCTTTTGCACAGTATTAACATTGCCCAAAGCGCGTAAATTGAGCGAAACCAATAGTATTACAGAAGCAGCCACAAACCATAACATTTTATAATTAACCTCATTTGTCGCTGCCTTTTCTTTTATCTGTCTTAAAAGATTTTCATCCGGGTGTAATTTTTTCAAGCTGTTTGTACTGCTCAAAATATCATCTATCCATTGTTCCTTTTTCATAATAATTTAGACGGATTTAATTATTTTTTCCTGCGATATTCTTCAAATTTTTGACCAAGGTTGTTCCGTAACGTTTTTTTTGCCCTGAATTGTAGCGATTCTACGGCTCCAATATTAATTTCCATGATTTGAGCTACCTCGGCATTACCTAAACCTTCGAGCTTAGATAAAAGAAACGCAGTTTTTTGGTTATCTGGTAATGTATTAATAGCTTCAAAAAGTATAGCTGACTTTTCCTTATTTTCAAGTAACGCTGCGGGATGCTCGTAACTGGCAGTATTTAAGTATTCCTTTTCAGAACTACTTTTTTTACCAAAAATGTAAAACCTTTTTTTGCTGTTTTTGTGTTTAATGTAATCAAGTGATTTATTTACTGTAATTCTGTATATCCACGTCTTTAACGATGAATTTTGGTTGAACTTTTCCATCGATTCATAGACTTTTATAAAAACATCTTGTGTTATTTCTTCGGCGTCTTCAACATTTAAAACATAATGCAATGCAAGATTAAACACCATAATACGGTGTTCAAAATAAACTTTATCAAAAGAGTTGTTTTGCTGCATCAAAATCTTTTAACTATTAGACGAATTTAAAGATTTATTCCTTCGGCCTTTCGGCAATTAATTTCAAAATTTTTGTTTAAGGAGTTTGTAAATATTTAAAGGTATATTAGTCTACTATTTTAGTAGACTTTTGTATTTTCGCACTATATTTATTTAAATTAAGTATGGAACATTATAATTACCTGGCTTTTGCTATGCCTGCTTTTTTTCTTTTTGTTTTTTTGGAATATAAAGCTGCACAACACAAAAAACAACCTGGCTTGTTTAAATATGAAAGCTCAATTAGTAATATTAGTATCGGTATAGCAGAACGTTTATTAAATCTGTTTGTTTCCGGAACATTTTACGGATGGTACTATTATGTTTATGATAATTATGCCATTTTTTATATCCCGAATCACTGGCTGATTTGGGTAGCTTTGATACTTGCCACTGATTTTGTTTGGTACTGGTACCATCGTTTAGGGCACGAAGTAAATCTCTTTTGGGCAGCACACATTGTACATCATCAAAGCGAAGAGTTTAATTTTACCGCGGCTGCAAGAATAACTACACTTCAGGCAGTTGTCCGTACCGCATTTTGGTGCCTGTTACCACTGTTTGGCTTCCCTCCTGCTATGGTTATTAGTATGTTACTTATACACGGAGCTTATTCTTTCTTTACACATACGCAGCTTATAGGCCGCGTAAAATGGCTCGAATACGTATTTATAACACCGTCTTTACACGGTGTACATCATGCAAGTGATGAAAAGTACCTTGACAAAAACTATGGAGATATTTTCGTTTTTTGGGATAAAATGTTCGGTACATTTATGAAAGAAGAGGAACAGCCAAAATATGGCCTCACTCATCCGCTTAACAGTTACAGCTTTTTATGGCAACACTTTCACTATTATTTTGAGATTATCGAAAGCTTTAGAAGGGCTAAATGTTTTAAACTAAAATTAAAAGCTGTTTTTGGTAGCCCAGCATATATGGATCAGGATATTCGGCCTGAACTGGAAAAGTTTTTTTTACAGGATCGAAGCCTTCAACTGAAAGAACTCAGATTTAAAGGTTATCTGGCCTTCCAGATACTGCTTTCAGTAACCATGCTTACCTGGTTTACTTTTTATTTTAACCTACTTCATTTTGAGGATAAGCTTTTTACAACCGGTTTTCTGCTGATAACCCTTATTAACTGTGGTGCGCTTTTGGAACAACGAAACTGGATATATTATCTTGAATATGGTAGGTTGCTTACTATTTCTACATATTTTCTGTATGTGCAGGGATATTCTCAATACATATTTATACCCCTTATTGTTTTCTTCATTGCCGAAAAAATATTTTCTGCGGGTAAACGCTACAACAAATATATATTACAAACAAGATAGACTTTCGATAGTGTTTAAAAACAAGAATGCACAACTGTAATAGTTGTGCATTCTTGTTTTTTTATAATAAAGGACTACTACCCTATTTTTACACCGGTCATGTTTAGCGATCCGCCCACCAGCTTATCATTAAAGAAGCTTATATCATCTTTGTTATCCTGTAGAGCCAGTGTATAGAGTAAAGGATAATAGTGGTCTGGCGAAGGTATGGCAAGCTTTGCAGCACTACTAAGCGATTCATACTTAATAAGTTCATTATGGCTGTGATTGCCTATTTTTTCTTTAAAAATACTGTTCATTTCTATGGCCCAGTCATAGCCGTAGTTTGGCTCATTTAATCTGTGCCAGTCTACCATACGCAGATTGTGTACCATATTACCGCTACCTATTATCAGCACCCCTTTTTTACGTAAAGCGGCAAGCTGTTTGCCCAAATCATAATGATATTGTGGCGGTTTGGCATAATCTATACTCAGCTGAATAATAGGTATGTCTGCATCCGGATACATATGGCGTACTACCGTCCATGTACCATGATCCAGTCCCCATTCGTGATTGTCAAGCCCTACCCTTGTTGTTGTAATAAGTTCAGATGCTTTTTTTGCAAGCTCGGGGCTTCCCGGAGCAGGATATTGTACATCAAATAATGCCTGTGGAAATCCTCCAAAATCATGTATTGTTCTCGGTTGTTCCATAGCTGTAACGTGTGTACCATACGTAAGCCAATGTGCCGAAACTACCAACACCGCTGCCGGACGCGGTATTTCTTTTCCAAACCGTGCCCAGGTTTGGCTAAACTCATTGTCTTCTATACCATTCATGGGCGAACCATGGCCAATAAACAATACCGGCATTTTAATGTCGTCCTGTACAAGATTATCTGTCCAGTTTTTAAAATTATGAAGTGACATGATGTTTTAATATTTGTATATACAAATGTAATGAAAATTATCCAATTAAAATTAAAAATAAAACGCCATAGTTTGGGTACTACGGCGTTTTAAAAACCAATCAAAAACCAATTATGAAAAAAAACTTTACTTCGTATTAAATGCACATAGTGCCAAAAAGGTTATTTCAATTAAACCCCGGAGCTTTCAATCATCAACATTCACCCCGGGGCATTAAATTTTCAAAAACCAAACCAATATGGAATTTCTAACCTTATAATCTTAAAGCACTTACTTGCTTCAGGATTACATTACAAATGTACGATGGCTTAGTGACTATGTTGTTGAATTTTAGACGAATGACAATAAATGTGTCGACGAACTGCGGTTATATTATTTCAAATGGAAATTTTAACATATAATTTACTGAAAAACAAGTAATTAAATATTTTATATTAAGTTGATAATTTACTAAAAACAGAAACTCCACGAGGATATATCGTGGAGTTTTAATATATTATTGCATGTACTATTAACAGTCTGCGTTGTTTACCGTAACAGCAAGTCCGCCTTCGCTGGTTTCTTTATACTTGTTGTTCATGTCCTGGGCGGTTTTCCACATAGTGTCCACTACTTTATCTAAAGGAACCTTAGCATGCTTAGGATCTGTTTCAAGTGCAAGTTCGGCAGCATTAATCGCTTTAATAGCTCCCATAGTATTTCGCTCTATACAAGGTACCTGTACCAGTCCGCCTATAGGGTCGCAAGTCATACCCAGGTGATGTTCCATGGCTATCTCGGCAGCTATAAGGCATTGTTCCGGCGAGCCTCCCATAACTTCACAAAGTGCAGCCGCAGCCATAGCGCTTGACACACCTATTTCTGCCTGACAGCCTCCCATAGCAGCACTAATGGTTGCACCTTTTTTAAAGATACTGCCTATTTCTCCTGCTACCATTAAAAACTGCTTAATGTGGTTTTCGTCTGCCTGGTGGTTTTCAATTACCATATAGTACATAAGCACCGCAGGTATTACCCCTGCACTACCGTTTGTAGGTGCGGTAACCACACGGCCTAAAGCTGCGTTTACTTCATTTACAGAAAGTGCAAAACAGCTTACCCACTTTAGTATCTGCCTGAACTTTACTTCGGTTTTACGAATAACCTGCAGCCACTCTTGTGGTGAGTTATATGGCAATGTACCTATAAGGTTGCAATGCATATCATACGCACGGCGACGAACATTTAGCCCGCCCGGAAGTATACCTTCGGTATGGCAGCCTGTGTACATGCATTCCAGCATGGTATTCCATACACGCATCAGTTCAGTATGAATTTCTTCTTCTGTACGGATGGATTTTTCATTTTCATAAACAACTCCCGAAATGCTTTTTCCTAGTGTATTGCAATATTTTAAAAGCTGATCCGCTTTGTCTATAGGATATGGAAATACCTTACGTATTTCTTCTTTCTCTTTTGCTATAATACGTTCTTCCTTAACAACAAAACCCCCACCTATTGAATAAAAAGTTGAAATAAACTCTCTTCCTTCATAATATGCAGTAAACGTAAAACCATTAGCATGAAAGGGTAAAAAATTGCGATTGAAAATAATATCTTCAGTAATAGAAAAACTAATTTCTTTAGTTCCGCCAAGCTGTAGTTTATGATTTACGCTAATATTATCTATTATCCCCGAGATACTTTCTACCGGTACATATTCAGGGTCGGCACCGCTAAGCCCCAGCATAACAGCAAAATCTGTAGCGTGTCCTTTTCCGGTAAGGGAAAGAGACCCATATAAGTCTACCTTTACACGGTTAACGGAATCAAAAATACCCTCTGAACGGAGTTCGTTTAAAAAGCGTTCGGCACCACGCCAAGGTCCAAGTGTATGGGAACTTGAGGGGCCAACACCTATCTTTAGCATATCAAAAACTGAGATACATTCGGTCATAGTAAGGTGCGGTAAATGTTTAAAGAAAATTCAGGAAATACCACGCCCAAAAATAATTATTTTAATGAAACTACGGTAATGGATAACAAAAATTATTGATTTTGTAAAAATAATTAACCTTTACTTGTTTAGGATTTCTATTTCTACCCTACGATTTGCCACACGCTCTTCTTCATTTTTCTCCGGAAGTTTATAAATAGGGCGCGTACTGCCAAAACTTTGATATGATAGGCGTTCTTTTGCGATACCATTTTTTATCAGGTAGGCATATACCGTTATTGCCCTTCTTTTTGATATTTCGTGCTCTTCATTTTTTTGGCAGCAAATATGCCCCTGAATGTCTATTTTCAGGGTGGGGTTATCTACCATTACAGAAAGTAAATCCTTGAGTATAGGTTCAGATGAAGGCAGTACAATATCAGAGTTATTATAAAAATGAAGATCAGGTATCCGTATTTTGTCTCCTTTGTTTGAATTGGTAATTTTTTTTGCAAAATCAGAAGGTTCTTTTTTTTCAGGAGGCGCTATTGCTGCAGGTACTATCTCTTTTTCAGTAAAATATATGGTAACTTTCCTGTCTGGCGCCGAATGTCCAGCTTTTGCCCTGCTTTCTCCAAAAGCTTTTCTATTTGTTGCGGTTAAGTCAAAATTCTCACTACTGTCCAGAAAGCCCAGCACGTAAGCAATACGTCTTTCAGAAAGGTCTATATTATAATATTCGTTTCCTGTTTTATCGGCATCACCTTCCAGAAGATTAATAGAAGCCTCAGGGTTTTCCGAAATCCACTCGAATAATTTTGCTACTGATTCATCTGTGGCAACATCTTTGTTAAACGGAAAGTAAACGGTAAATTTCTGTTGCTTTTGTGCAAAAGCAGCACAGGCAACAAATAATGTTGGGATAAAAAGCTTGTTCATTTATGGTGGTTTATTGATATTATATAAACGTAAGTAAAGCCTGTATATTTTGGAATAAAATAAAAAAACCTGCCGCTAATTAAAGCAACAGGTTTTAAATTTAAATATGGAAGGAAATAAATTAACGTGTAAATAGTAGTTCCCTGTATTTGGTTAGTGGCCAAATTTCGTCGTCTACCAATAGTTCCAGTTTATCACAATGCCTTCTGATTACATCAAAGTATGGCTTCACGTTATCGCAGTAAGCATGTGCCATCTCTTCTGAACTACCAAGAGCGTTAGCAGCCTTACGAGCCTCAGTCATTTCTTCAACTTTAGAGTTGATTGCTGCAATGTGACCTGAAATTTCGCGAATGATAGAGATTTGCTCTTTACCAACAGTTTCAAATTCGGCACCGAATATTTCTTTAAGACCTTTAACGTTCTCAATGATTACATTTTGGTAACGGATAGCTGTAGGTATTACGTGGTTACGTGCAATATCTCCAAGTACACGACCTTCAATCTGTATTTTTTTAGTGTACTCTTCAAGTTCAATTTCATAACGAGCCTCAGCTTCTTTATGGTTCATTACACCAAGCTCTTCAAACAGGTTTAGTGCAGCTTCAGAAACTTTAGCTTTAAGAGCACCCGGAGTTGTTTTGTGGTTGCTTAGGCCGCGCTTACCGGCTTCTTCCTGCCAAGCGTCGCTATAACCGTCGCCTTCAAAAAGGATAGCTTTAGTTTCTTTAATGTATTCCCTAAGGATATTAAAGATAGCATCATCTTTCTTCATATCCTTACCATCTATAAGAGCATCAACAGCAACTTTAAAGTCTTTAAGCTGCTTAGCCATAATAGCGTTAAGAATAGTCATAGCGTTAGCACAGTTAGCAGATGAACCTACTGCACGGAACTCAAACTTGTTACCTGTAAAGGCAAATGGTGAAGTACGGTTCCTGTCAGTATTGTCAAGAAGTACATCCGGAATTTTACCCACTACGTTAAGTTTAAGGTCAGTTTTCTCCTCAGGAGAAAGTTTGCCTGTAGATACACCTTCAAGTTCAGCAAGAACTTTTGTAAGCTGATCGCCAATAAATACTGATATAATTGCAGGAGGAGCCTCGTTAGCACCAAGCCTGTGGTCGTTACTCGCAGTTGCAATAGAAGCCCTCATTAGCTCTTCATAAGTATACACCGCCTTAATAGTGTTAATGAAGAATGTAAGGAACTGTAGGTTACTCATAGGAGTTTTACCAGGACCAAGAAGGTTAACACCTGTATCTGTAGCAAGACTCCAGTTGTTGTGCTTACCACTACCGTTTACACCGGCAAATGGTTTTTCATGAAGTAATACTTTAAAGTTATGGCGCTCACCTACTTTTTGCATTACATCCATAAGTAGTGAATTGTGGTCTACCGCAAGGTTAGCCTCTTCAAATATAGGAGCAAGCTCAAACTGGTTAGGAGCAACCTCGTTGTGGCGGGTTTTTACCGGCACACCAAGTAGCATACATTCGTTTTCAAGATCACGCATGTAGTTAAGTACCCTTGTAGGGATAGAACCAAAATAATGGTCTTCTAGTTGCTGACCTTTTGCAGATGCATGTCCAAGTAGTGTACGACCTGTTAGGGTAATATCCGGCCTTGAAGCAGCAAGTGCAGTATCTATAAGGAAGTACTCCTGTTCCCATCCAAGGGTAGCAGTTACTTTCTTAACATTTTTATCAAAATATTGACATACTGAAGTAGCAGCCTCGTCTACAGCAGATAGTGCACGTAGAAGTGGTGCTTTGTAGTCTAGTGCCTCACCTGTATACGATACAAATACTGTAGGGATACAAAGTGTAGTACCATATATAAATGCAGGAGATGTAGGATCCCATGCAGTATAACCACGGGCCTCAAAAGTATTACGGATACCACCGTTAGGGAAACTTGAAGCATCCGGTTCTTGTTGTACAAGCTGGCTACCACCAAATTTTTCAATAGGATCGCTGCCGTCAAATGAAGTTTCAAAGAAAGCATCATGTTTCTCAGCGGTAGTTCCTGTTAGTGGCTGAAACCAGTGTGTATAGTGGGTTACACCTTTGCTAAGTGCCCACTCTTTCATGCCAAGTGCTATATAGTCGGCAAGTTTACGGTCTATTTTTGTTCCATGCTGTACGGCGCTTTGTACTGCCTTGTAAGCTTCAGGAGTTAAAAATTGACGCATTACTTTGTCGTTAAATACGTTACTTCCAAAAATTACCGATTTTCTGTCCAGTTCTTCCACCTTCACCGGCTTTCTTCCGGCAGTTTGTTTGATGGCCTCAAAACGAAATGTTGACATGAAACTATGTTATTTAAAGTTAATGTTAGATTAAAACCTTCGCAAATGTACAAATTTTTATTGATTTTGCTGCTCACCCCTGTTTTTTAGAGGGGCATATTCTCCTTTTTTTTAAAGAATGCTCAAAAAACCCCTTGATTACTGATGTTATAAAAAATTTAACACACAACATAAGCTTATCTAAAGCTTTTTTTGTGTAAACTTAACAGGGGCATTTTGTGTTGTGTAATTTTCAATAAAATTCTTACAACTACTAAAATAAATTTAAGATTTACAAACATTTCTTAATTGAGTTAAACATTTGTCAATCTCATATGCTTATTGATAAGCAATTCATAATTTGGTTGTGTCAATAAAATGACATCACTCTAAAACCAAATATTATGAAAAATAGTAAGCTAATTTTAGGAATTGCAGCGGGAGCAGTAGTAATCGCAGGTATTACTCTTATTGCCACTAAAAAAAGAAGAGCATATTTAGTTGCTGAGGGTACAAAGGAACATTATGCCAATCGCCTTAAAAAGCTTCAACGAAAGGCTCAGAAAGAATTTAAAGAGTTTGGCAACAATGCTGCTATAGAAAGGGCAAGCCAATGGGCGGGCCAAATACCGGGTGGTAAATAACCCGGTATTATAACCAACAAATCGTACAAACCTAAATTACAACTAATTAAAAAGTAAAAAACTTATCTAATATAAATACACTTTTAGCAAGCTATGAAAACCAGGAAAACCTTAGGAAAAAAATTCCAGCCCTACAATGAAATCATAGAACAGCTTGCTGTTCATCATACAAATAACCAACCTGAAACCCTACCCGAAATACTGGTAGTTACCACCTTTCCTCCCAGGCAATGCGGTATAGCTACTTACTCGCAGGATTTAATAAAAGCAATGAACGATCATTACGTGGATTCGTTTTCTATTAAAGTCTGTGCTATAGAGAGTAATAAAGAACAACATATATATACAGATCCGGCTGTAAAATATACACTTAACACCAGCGATCCTGAATCATATAGTCAGTTAACTAAGGCTATAAATGAAGATGAAAATATAAAGATTGTGCTCTTTCAACATGAATTTGGCCTGGTGCACGAAACCGTAGATAGCTTTAATACTTTCCTTACGGAAATTAAGAAGCCTGTTTCGGTAGTTTTCCATACCGTATTACCTAATCCGGACGACACATTTAAAGCCAAAGTGCAACATATATTGGATAACGCCGATTCATTAATAGTAATGACAAACAATGCAGCCGATAT
This sequence comes from Flavobacterium sp. RHBU_3, assembly GCF_046613565.1. NCBI lineage: Bacteria > Pseudomonadati > Bacteroidota > Flavobacteriia > Flavobacteriales > Flavobacteriaceae > Flavobacterium > Flavobacterium sp. RHBU_3. The sequence continues at coordinate 113,001 of NZ_JBKJHC010000012.1, forward strand.
ACTGGTACGCGATTATGTGGTAGATCGGGAAAAGATTTCAGTTATAGCGCACGGTACCCACCTTGTATCGCACGGACGCAGTGAAGAACTTAAACGCCGACACGGCTTTGAGGGACGTACTATACTTTCTACCTTCGGATTATTAAGCTCCGGCAAGAGTATTGAAACTACATTGGATGCTTTACCAAAAGTTGTAGACAAACGTCCCGATGTGCTGTTTCTTATTATTGGTAAAACCCACCCTACCGTGGTATTAAATGAAGGTGAAGTGTATAGGGAATCACTCATTAAAAAAATTAAAGAAAATAATTTGCAGGCTAACGTAAGGTTCATAAACAAATATGTTGCTCTTGATGAACTTTTAGAATACTTACAGCTTACAGATATATACCTTTTTACCAGTAAAGACCCTAACCAGGCGGTAAGTGGTACGTTCTCATATGCACTTAGCTGTGGCTGTCCTATCATCTCTACCCCTATTCCGCATGCTAAGGAAGTACTGGCCGGTGATACCGGTATTACCTTTGATTTTGGTAATTCAGAGCAACTAACCGAGGCAATAAACAGGCTGCTGTTTGATCCTCAATTAAGGGAGACAATGGTATTAAATGGGCTGCACAAAATAGTGCACACCGCGTGGGAAAACTCAGCGGTAAGCCACGCCAAAGCATTGCAGAAAACAGCACCTGATGGCACTATTAAACTAGAATACCGTAACCCTAAAGTAAAGCTGGATCATGTAAAAAACATGACAACCGATTTCGGGTTAGTACAGTTTGCAAAATTAAATGTACCCGATCTTGCTTCCGGTTATACGCTTGATGATAATGCTCGTGCCATGATAACCATGTGCATGCACTATAAAAAATATCGCGAAGCAGATAGTCTGCATTATATAGATACTTATCTTAATTATATAGAATATAGTCAGCAGGCCGATGGAAGCTTTTTAAATTACACTGATGTAAACAGAAACTTTACACCCCAAAACCATGACGAAAATCTACAAGACAGCACCGGGCGTGCCATGTGGTCATTAGGTTACCTGATTTCTCTGGGGAATGTATTACCTGCCGAAATGGTTAAAAAAGCCAAGGCTATTTTCCATAAAACATTACCGCTTACTAAGCACATGTACTCTACACGCGCAATGGCATTTGTGATTAAGGGATTATATTATTACAACAGATTTGTGAAGGATGAGGATACACTTATTTTCATGAAAATGTTTGCCGACCGTATGGTACAAATGTACAGACACGAAAGCGATGAAAACTGGAAATGGTTTGAAGGCTATCTTACTTATGCCAATAGCGTTTTGCCTGAAGCTCTACTGTTATGCTATGCTGTAACAGGAAACAATATATATGGCGAGGTTGCCAAAGAATCATTTGATTTCTTATTGTCTCAAACATTTGAAAACGATATGATTAAAGTAGTATCTAACAGAGGGTGGCAAATTAAAGGAGAACGTTCTGAACGTTATGGAGAGCAACCTATTGATGTAGCCTATACAATACTTGCATTGCGCAAGTTCCACGATATTTACAAAAGTGAAGAATACCTTAACAAGATGGAAACTGCTTTTAACTGGTTCTTGGGTAACAATCACCTGCAACATGTTATTTACAATCCATGCACCGGCGGATGCTTTGATGGACTTGAAGAGCATAGTGTAAATCTTAACCAGGGAGCCGAAAGCACAGTAAGTTACCTTATGGCAAGGCTTACCATTACTAAATATTTTGGAAATGCCGATACCGTTTATTTCCGTCGTAAAGCCAGGGCAGCAAAAGTATCTGCAATAAGGGCATAAACCTACAATTAAAATTACTTATAAACAAGAAAGGCTACCGTGTGGTAGCCTTATCTTTTGTATTAAAACAAATTATTTAAGTTTTGTTACATTGCTTTCAGTCAGGCCGTAGGCTTTCATTACAGCGTTATAATCTTTATAGTTAACTGATTTTTTGCCCTGCCCATTTAAGCTTCCAGGAATAATAACAATCCTGAATACCTGGTTTTGAGTATAGGTACCTGAAGCCAAGGTTAGGTCAAAATTAGCCAGCATATAAAGCTCAACATCATTTTGCGTAAAATTAAAATCGTAACCAATGATGTCACCATTGTCAAAGTTGTAGTTACGCGGTGTTAGTTCCCATATCGCTACGTTAGCAGCTGAGTCATAACCTTGCCTGTACACTAGTACCATATCATAAGGGTAAAGCTGGCTGTCAAAAGTAATAAGCTGTGAAAAGCTGTTGCTACTGTTAAAATTAATACCATTGGTTTCAATTACCTGGGCTACTGTATCCTGATCGTAGTTGTTATCGTCATCGTTGTTACAGCTTGTCATTGTAAGTAAGCCAAAGGCAGCAAAGAGTAATACTATCTTTTTCATAATTAAAAAGGTTTTTTAGTGTTGATTCATTATATCGTTTGCTAATGTATTCCAAAAAATGCGCCAAAAAATTTTTTTAGTCAAAATTTAGCAAAAATGTTTGGGCTATATTTGTACTATGAGCAGTAACAATCCTATACTTTACATGGTTATACTGGGCGCCACCCCACCGGGACGAACCATAGAACAGCATGATGTTTTCTTTGGAACAGGTCATGAAATCAAACAATTAAAATCGGACATGTATGATTTTTGGCCTAACGCAGGTCAACTGCATATCGACTCTTACAGGGAGGTTAAAAGGGTTGAAGGTTTCGAGATAAAAATGGTGGAAAAAAGTGTACTGCCACCACAAAAACTGAAGTTATTCTTCCTGAATCTGGGAGGGTATTTACCCAAAGACCCTGAAGAATATCATTTTAAAATGCTGGTTGTGGCCGAAACAATGGCAGATGCAATTAAAAAAGCCAAGCAAACCGCCTTCTATAAACAGTATGGATTTAAAGGAGCTGAATCACATATAGACGATAAGTACATGCTGGATGTAGATGATATGCACAACGTAGCCGACCTGCTGCCTGTACATATAACTAACAAATACAGTATACAGATTATACCTTTAGCAATAGAAGCTGCGGATGATGAATGGCAGGTAGGGTATGTAAAGCTGGGACCTAGATAACTATTTTATCTCTTTTACTCCTTTAATAAAAAGCCAGCGCATAAACAGCTTTTCTTCGCCATATACTTTACCGGCCTGGAATTTTGGAGACAGCAATAGTGTAACCATAAAACTGGTAGCAGGTACCCAAAAACCAGTTAGGTTTGTGTAATGCTGAACCAAAAAATATGTCAGCATAAAAATGGGTGCGAAACCTAAAAAATTGTATAACAGCGCTTTTGTTGATTTTTTCATCTTGAATATTCGGTTTACCGAAGCGCAAAGGTACATATATCCCTTAAAACCACAAATCCTAATATTTCTGCCGTTTTTATAGCCCGTTTTATTTTTCTAATTTAGCACCATGCTATCAGTAACAGTAATAGGATCGGGAAATGTAGCACAGCACCTTATTAAGGCATTTGAGGCCACCCCTCAGGTAAACTTAATACAGGCTTTTGCGCGGCACCCCGAAAAGTTGACGCATTTGCTACCACAGGATAAGATTACCAGCGATTTACAAACGTTACAGCCAGCCGATGTTTACATTATAAGCGTAAGTGATAATGCCGTAGCATCGTTAACTTCACAATTTTCATTTAGTGGTAAACTTGTGGTGCATACTTCGGGCAGCACTGCAATGCAGGTTATAGACGCCCGTAACAGACGCGGTGTGTTTTACCCTTTGCAGACTTTTTCTGCCGCCAAGGCCATTGATTTTACAACAGTGCCGCTTTGCATTGAAGCAGAAAACAGTGAAGATAACCAAACATTATATAACCTTGCCTCTACCCTTTCACAGAGCGTGTATTATATAAATTCAACACAAAGACAGGCATTGCACGTAGCGGCGGTGCTTTCGTGTAATTTTGTGAATCACCTGTATGCTTTGGGTGCACGGGTATGTGAGGAAAACAACATTTCGTTTGACATATTGAAACCGCTAATACAGGAAACCGCCGATAAAATAAATAGCCTTACCCCTGTAGAGGCCCAAACCGGCCCTGCCGTTCGAAATGATACACAAACGCTACAACATCATTTGGATTTTTTAAAAGACGGGCAGCTTAAAGAAATATATACGTTATTAACACAATCGATACAACAAACACATGAGCAAAAGCTATAAAGAGCTAATGAACGATATAACCACATTTGTTTTTGATGTGGATGGCGTGCTAACCGATGGCACCATACACGTAGCGCCAAACGGCGAAATGCTGCGCAACATGAACATACGCGACGGTTATGCCATGAAGGCTGCTGTAGAGAATGGCTATGCGGTATGCATCATTTCAGGAGGCAGTAACGAAGGTGTGCGTATACGCCTGCGTAACTTGGGTATTACCGACATCCATTTGGGTGTACCCGATAAAGTAGAAACGTTTAAAGAGTTTACCGATATTTATAACATTAACCCGGAGCAGGTACTGTATATGGGCGATGATATTCCGGATTATTTTGTAATGCAATTGGTTGGTTTACCTACCTGCCCTCAGGATGCAGCACCTGAAATTAAAGGTATCAGCAAATACATTTCGCACAAAAACGGCGGTACCGGCTGCGTTCGCGATGTTATAGAGCAGGTGATGAAAGTGCAGGGTAAATGGATGGAACATTTTAATGCTAAATATGATTAAGGTTATTTGTTTGTACTTCAAATTTATCTAACCAGTCCAATAATCTAACATTCTAACTTTCCAATAATCTAACAATCTGAAACCACAATGAAACTATTAAAATATTTCAATATACCTGACCTTATTTTACTGGCAGTTGTGCTGCTGGCACTAAAGCTTGGTTATCTGGACAGGCAAACCGGACTTGTACAGGCATTAGGTACAGGTAAATACCTGTTGTTTTCACTGGCAATACTTCTTGTAATGGCGGGCGGGTTCTTTGCTAATAACGTTTTTGGTAACGGCCGCGACTATGATGTCGATCTGAATGAGGCCAAAAGCTACAATATTTATGCGGCACTTAATGTAATAGGCATTGGAACTATATATTACCTGGCAAATTCTTTAAATAAACCCATGTTACTTACGGGGTTCTTTATGATAGTGGCAGCAGTAATGTACCTTTATGCAACAGGTATTAAGCAGATTATAGTATTATCTAATGTGTTATTCGCATTGTGGGTGGCTTTCCCTGTAGTTGCTGTAGGTCTTTTTCAGTTGTACCCGCTAATCGGTATTGTAGATGGGGAAACGAATGTCATGATTCGTACTATTTTCAGCATATTTACCGATTTCAGCATTTTTGCGTTTGCTACAGGACTTGTATTAAGTTTTGTAAATGACCTTGCCTATTCTGATGCCGATTATAACAGCGGTGCAAATACACTTCCTATAGCAATAGGCAGGGAAAGAGCCGCAAAAATTACTATGGCACTTACCATAATTCCACTTATAATGCTTGTTTACTATACAGACAAATACCTGACTAACCTTATCTACGCGTTGGGCTACAGTTTAGTATTCGTTGGTGGATTGTTGCTTTTTGTAATGCTTAGATTGTTTCAGGCCAAGGCACAGAAAGATTTTGTGCAGATAGCAGGACTTCTTAAGCTTGTGCTATTGTTTGCTCTGGTTTCACTTATAGTAATCAGTTTTAATATACAACATGTTAAATAATAAACTAAAATATAAGCTGGTACTGGCTTCAGGTTCTCCACGAAGGCAACAGTTTTTACGCGACCTTGATGTGGATTTTGAAATCCGCCTGAAGGATGTAGAGGAGATTTATCCTGATACATTAAAGGGCGCAGAGATAACCGACTTCCTGGCCAAGTTGAAAGCTGATGCTTTTGAACCCGCAGCAGACGAAATTATCATTACCAGCGATACCATAGTTTGGCACGATAATAAGGCATTGGGTAAACCAAAAGATTATAATGATGCCTTCTTAATGTTAAGCACACTATCGGGCAAAACACATGAGGTTATTACATCTGTATGCTTAAAAAGTATCGAAAAGGCTGAAATTTTTCACGAAACTACCAAGGTTACTTTTAACACCCTTTCAAATGAGGAAATAAAATATTACCTTGATAATTATAAACCATACGACAAAGCAGGTTCTTACGGCATACAAGAATGGATTGGCCTTGTAGCCATAGCCCGAATAGAAGGTTCGTATGCTAATGTTGTGGGGCTACCTGTAGATAAAGTATATCAGGCTTTGATAAATTTTTAATGGAATACAATGGAATTTGAATATGGAAATGAAATATTACGCACGATAATACTGCTTGCGTTTTTTGTAGTAATCAACCTGATTATTAAAAATATAACGCGCCGTTTTGCTAAAGTATCACATTTATCAGAAGCCCGTACAAATCTTATTTCCAAATATATAGATATAATAATATTTATATTGGTTAGTGTGGGAGCCATTGCTATATGGAGCGTAAAATCTGAAGACATTTTCAATTTTGTTGGTGCCACTCTTACGGTTATTGGTGTAGCTTTCTTTGCACAATGGAGTATCCTCAGCAACATAACTTCCGGTATTATTATGTTCTTTACGTTCCCGTTTCGTATAGGTCATATGATACGAATTCATGATAAAGACTTTCCCGTTGAAGGGCAAATAGAGGATATTAAAACATTTCATACCATACTGCGTACCCGCGATGGCGAAATTGTAACCTACCCTAATAGTCTTCTACTTCAAAAAGGTGTGAGTATAGTGCCACAAAAGGACGAAGACAGCGGTGTATAATGTTTTTTGGGTTATCTTTACCTGATAAGTAATAACTAATGACCTTAACCAAGCACAGTAAAAATCCTGAAATTGAAACTTTAAGAGCGCTTGCCATATTACTGGTTATATTCAGGCATCTTCATTATTCATTACCTTTTACTGTAAATGATTATCCCAAAATATTACAAGGCACCTGGAGTGGTGTAGATTTATTTTTTGTTATTTCAGGTTTTGTAATTACCCGTTCGCTTTCTAAAAATTATCGGATGCTTACCGAAGGTGTTATTACCACAGGACAGTTTTTGGGAGCTTTTTACATAAGGAGAATATTCCGCTTGTTGCCTGTATCATTGCTTATATTGTTTGGGTATTGGTTATTGTGTAAATATTTCAGCATCTCCGGAATTTTCGCTGATAGCAACCAAGTATTAACAGAAGCACCGTATGTTATATTTTATATTTACAATCTTGCAGTTCCTTTTCTTGATAATGCTGTACTGGGCTGGTATTGGAGCCTTTCAATCGAAGAACAGTTTTATTTTATCTATCCTTTTCTGCTGTTGTTTATTAAGAAAAATACAAGCAGACTTATGCTTTTTGTAGCAATAATTTTTGCTATTACATTTATTGTAAGACCTATATACGCAGCAAATGTTACAGCAGAGAGGCTTTGGCCATTGTTTACTACCCCAACCTACCTGCGTGTGGATTTGCTTTTTGCAGGGTGTATTATAGCACTGTTAAATACTGAAACCTTAAAATTGAACAAATTACAATTAAGTATACTTGCTTTAATTTCTGCGTTAATGGTTTCTTTAGCCGGCGGAGCATTAGGTTTTAGGCCTGTCCTGGTTTACCCTATAATTCTGCTATTCAGCTTCATATTAGTATATATAGCTGCAACAGAAAATGGCGTTATCCCCAAAAATAGGGTATTGAACTGGATTGGCGGCAGGTCGTATTCTATTTACCTGCTTAATATTCCTATGATACATTTTACTGATGAATGTTTTTTCAGGATAACCGGGGCTACGGTAAAAGAGTCCCCTTTATGGCAGGGAGGGATTTCTCTTGCCTGCTCTACTCTATTAATGTTTTTATTAGCTGAAGTTCTATTCCGCTATGTAGAACAACCATTTACAGAAAAGGGTATTGCTATTTCAAAAAGAATTTTATCGCGAAATATATCTGCATAAAAAAAGCAGCCTTGTTATCGGCTGCATTTGTATAAATTAGGGTTGACGCAAATTATTTTTTGCTCCAGTCCTGTATAGTATCTTTATTCATTTTTATATACTCGGCATTACCGGCCTTTTCTGCACCTTGCAGTGAAAGTTGAGCTGTTTCAATAGCTCCTTTTTTATCTCCCATTTTGTATTGAATAAGCGATTTAAGTCTTAGCATGTAAAAAGGCACATCCTTATCTTTAGGTGACTTTTCAATAGCAGTATTTATCCAGCCCAGCGCCTTAGTATAGTCAGCATTTGTTTGGTAAAAATACTGCGCTGCAGAATAGTAATCTGTAACTGACGGACCATTCATGGCGCTTTCTATACTCTTAAGTGCAGTAGCGCGTGTAGGAACTTCAAATTTTACGGCAACCATAGTTTTTTCCCAAGCTATTTCAAGGAATGCAAAATCAGTATCAAGTCCGTTAATCCCTAATGTAAGTGTTTCCACCGGACGGGTAAGATATTCAGGTTTAACAGTTACTCTAACTGCCTCTTTACCTTCGTCCCATTTTTCAGGAACACCCCAGTTGTTGGTGTCGGTATAAAAAATAACATCCCAACTGTCTGCCTTAGGTTGAGTGTAAAGCGCATATTTACCGGCTTTAAGGGTTTTACCGCCAATAACCACATCATCACTAAACGTTACAGTGGTATTAGCATTAGCTCCTGTACGCCATATACGCCCAAACGGAATCAACTCTCCATATACTGTCCTGCCACGGGCACTCGTACGTCCGTAGTCAATTTTAACATTTGTAAGGCCTACCGTTTGTTCTACGGTTCCCCTCGGACTTGCAAGGGGTGTTTGTATTTGGGCAGATGCTGTGAATGCAATGCCAAGTACCACAGCTGCTGTAAGGATTATCTTCTTCATGATATTTTAAATACTTCTTTTAATTACGTTGCTAAATTACTTAATATCTTGTTGACACTTGTTAAAATTACTTAAAAATATAGACCTGTAATGATAAGATACGCAGGGCAGTTTGTAATTTGCACACCTAAATTCCGTCGTAAAATGGTATATACCTTACACCGCATACAAAAGCTGCCTGTTTCTCTGTCCCAGCTTTGGGACTTTATGAGTGACCCCAAAAACCTTGCCGTAATAACGCCCGAAAGTATGGGATTTGTTACTCTTAGTGGTGATGAAAGAAAAATGTTTGCCGGGCAGATAATTACTTATACCATAACGCCTTTGTTTGGAATTAAATTGCATTGGGTTACTGAAATCACTCACGTGCGCGAACATGAATTTTTTGTAGATGAACAAAGGTTTGGGCCTTATACATTCTGGCACCACAAGCATTTCTTTAAAGAAATAGACGGTGGTGTAGAAATGGAAGACATTGTGCATTATAAATTACCCATGGGTATTGTGGGCAAGCTTGTTCACCCTTTTTTGGTACAATCAAAACTTGATGATACTTTTAATTACAGGTATAAAAAGTTAGCCGAACTGTTTGGGGAATTTAAAGGATAAATTATGGTAATATTTTGGTACAGGCGCGACCTAAGGACATACGACAATCACGCATTACACAAGGCTTTGGAAAGTGGTGAGAAAGTTTTACCCATTTTTATATTTGACAAAAATATACTGGAAGAGCTTCCTAAAGACGATGCAAGGGTAATGTTTATTTCAAGTCTTTTAGATAACATAAACGCGGAACTTAAATCACATCAGAGTTCGTTAGCAGTGTTTTTTGACGCACCGGAAAATGTCTTTGAAAAACTAATAAAAATACATGAAGTAACAACAGTATATACCAATCATGACTATGAACCTTACGCTCAAAAACGCGATAGCGAGATTGCAGAATTACTAAGGAAACATAATGCTGAACTAAGAACCTACAAAGACCAGGTAATTTTTGAGCGTAATGAAGTTGTAAAAGACAGTGGTGAGCCTTATGTGGTGTTTACTCCCTATAGTAAACGTTGGCTCGAACATTTTAAAGTAAAGAACACAGATAGCTTTCCAGTTTTACTTGATAGAGAAAAACTTGCTGAGCACGATTATCCGTACTTGTCTCTAAAGGACATAGGCTTTAAGGAATCTGATATAAAACCGGAACCATATAACGTGTCTGAAAAATTGGTAAACCATTATGAAGATACTCGTAATTTTCCTGCTATAAACGGCACGTCGAAATTAGCTCCTTATTTGCGTTTCGGCGCTGTAAGCATACGCGAAATCGTAGCAAAAGCAAATAAAAGCAATAACCCTACGTTCTTAAAAGAGCTTATTTGGAGGGAATTTTTTATGCAGATATTGTGGCATTTTCCGCATACGGTTACCAAAGCGTTCAGGCCGGAATATGACAACATACAATGGCGCGATAATGAAAGTGACTTTAAAAAATGGTGTGAAGGAAATACCGGTTATCCTATGGTAGATGCCGGCATGCGGGAACTGAATGCCACCGGACATATGCACAATAGGGTGCGTATGGTAGTAGCTAGTTTTCTATGCAAACATCTACTGTTGGATTGGCGCAAAGGTGAAGCTTATTTTGCTGAAAAATTATTGGATTACGAACAATCCAGCAATATAGGTAACTGGCAGTGGGCAGCCGGTACAGGTGTAGACGCTGCGCCTTATTTTAGGGTGTTTAACCCCAGTGAGCAGGCCAAAAAGTTTGATGGTGATTTAAAGTACATCCGTAAATGGGTGCCGGAATTCCAGGAATTAGGTTACACCCCTATGGTAGACCATAAGGAAGCACGCGAACGTGCATTAAGAGTTTACAAAGAAGGACTAAACCGATAACAAAAACGCTGCCTTAATGAGCAGCGTTTTTGTTATCTTAGGGATAGGTATTATTTTTTGTAATTGCCAATTCCTTCTTTAAGCCATTTTAGGTATTCTTTCTTATCAGGTGTATAACCCACCGGCTCATTAAGTTTTGTACCTTCAGAGCCTTCAATTACATAATAAGGCTGTGAATTCGTTTTATATTTTGTAATCTGAAGATCGCTCCATTTGTTACCCACTGTCTTTATGTTTTTACCAGTAGTTTCAGAAACGTATTGTTTATCCTCAGGTAAATCTTCTTTATAGTCAACATAAAGTGATACCAATACAACATCATTATTCAATACACTTAGTATCTCTTTATCTATCCATACATTATCTTCCATTTTACGGCAGTTAACACAAGCATAACCTGTATAGTCAACCAAAAGTGGTTTACCTACCGACTTAGAGTAAGCAAGTGCTTTTTCATAATCTTTAAATGCTACGATACCGTGCGGACCTGCGTGGGCACCTTCTGGTAATGCTGTTGTTGTAGTTGCCGAATGGCCTCCACCGCCCAAGCCTTCAGGACTTTCGCTATAGGTAGGTGAAGGAGGAAAACCGCTTATTATTTTTAAAGGCGCACCCCAAAGACCCGGTATTAAATAGATAGTAAAAGACAAAGTTACTAAACCTAATAAAAGTCTTCCTACTGATATATAGCCACCCGGAGTATCGTGAGGCAGTGTAAATTTGCCAAATAGGTACAGTGCCAGTGCTCCAAATATGGCTATCCATATTGCAAGGAATGTTTCCCTTTCAAGTAGATGCATTTGTAATACAAGATCGGCATTGCTTAGGAATTTAAACGCAAAGGCAAGTTCAAGAAAGCCAAGGAAAACTTTAACGGTATTAAGCCATCCACCTGATTTTGGCAGGCTGTTCATCCAGCCCGGGAACATTGCAAACAGCATGAACGGTAGTGCAAGTGCAAGCGAGAAACCGAACATACCCACTACCGGTGCTATTCCACCTTTAGAAGCAGCAACCACAAGCAGGTTACCCAATATAGGGCCTGTACAAGAAAAAGACACTATAGCCAGTGCAAGTGCCATAGCCAATATACCTATTATACCTCCCCTATCGGCTTGTTGGTCTACCTTGTTAGCCCATGAGTTTGGTAACATGATTTCGAATGCGCCAAGAAATGAGCAGGCAAAAACAACTAAAAGTACAAAGAAGAATAAGTTGAATACTACATTTGTAGATAACGCGTTAAGTGAATCTGCTCCAAATATGGCTGTTACAACCGAACCCAAAACTACATATATAACAATAATTGAAACACCATACGTTATTGCATTTCGTATACCTGCGGCTCTTGATTTACTCTGTTTAGTAAAGAAACTTACCGTCATAGGTATCATAGGGAATACGCAAGGGGTAAGTAATGCAGCAAATCCAGAAAGGAATGCTACAATAAAAATGGTAAGCAGGCCTTCATCTTTAGATTCTTTATCGTCTGCCTTAGCGGTATTCTTTTCAGCAGCAGCATTTACTTTGGTAGTATCACTTGCAGTAGTTGTAGCTACAGCCGCAACAGCTGTATCAGTTACTGGAGCATGTATGGTAGCAGTATCAACTGCCGGAGCTTCAGTAGGCGTAGTAACAGCAACAGGTGCTATTTTTTCAAAGCGCTTTACAATTTTATATGTAAGGGTAGACAGATCAAACTGAAAGTTCTTGGTATCCTGAATACAGGCGTCTTTACAAACCTGGTAATCAAGTGCAACCTGAACTATTTTATTGCTGTTAGGTAGTAGTTTTAAAACCTGTGTAAGCTGTGCTTTTTCGCTCCAAAATGTTTCGGTAACACCAAAAACATCATTAAAAGCCTGTTCAGTCTTGCTTTCTTTAGCCTTACCTATAAGTTCATAATTACCTTTGTTGTTATTAAAAACTACCGTCATCGGTATAGCACCGTTTTCGTCACTATACTGAGAGTACATGTGCCATGAAGGTTCTATGGTGGCATTTAGGGTAAGTATATATTCTGTATCCGATTTTTTTGTGGCTTTGGCTGTCCACTTTACCGGTTCTTTAACGTTTTGTGCAGTAGCCGAGAAAAATGCTACAAGCATTAATAAAATGCAGGCAAATCTTTTCATTCTTGTTTAACCTCTATTTTTAGTATTTGTGTTGTTTGTGTCGTAACTCTAAAACGGTTATCAGCCCTGTGGCCAACAATCCATACAATTTCATTTTCAGTGCTAAGCAACCAGGTATTTTCCTTTTCAGTTAAAGACATTTTTTCGTCTTTAAAAAACTTGGATACCTTTTTTCGCAGCCCATTCATGCCCATCGGATAAAAGTCGTCACCTTCTTTCCACCGACGCACAAATAACGGGAATTTTATTAATTCATTATCTACAAATATTACATTTTTTGCAGTTTTTTGCTCCATATACTGCACTAAATCAAGCTTTAACTCTATCGGAAGTGTAGTCTTTTCAAAAATATTGCCAATGGTATAAATCCCGTCAGCCCCAATTTTAATTGGTTCCAATATCAGTACTTCCCTGTCTTTCAGCAGGCGGTGTGTACCAGATAGGACATACTTACCCGGCTGGGCTTCTGCAAGACTATAAATATCTTCCCAGGAAGTAAATCCATATTCATTAAGCCATTGGTATAAGTACGCTTTGTAATTCTTGTACTTAAGTAGCTTAGCTATATTGAACTTTACTACTTGTCCATTTATTTCAGCAACGTTTTCAAAAACTAATGCCGAAGCATCAGCAACAAGCGATTGAGATTGTCTTAAGTTTTCGATAGTCTGGTTAAACGATTGTGCAAATGACGGATTCAGTTCTTTCAATAACGGTAATACATGATGTCTTAGTTTATTGCGCAGGTATTTATCTGAAGCATTACTGCTGTCCTCCCGCCATTCAATATTGTTTTCTTTGGCGAAAGCTTCTATGTCATCTCGTATAAATGGCAGTAACGGACGTACAATATTACCGTTTTGCTGTGGTATGCCTAACAGTCCCTCGAGACCTGTACCACGTGTAAAGTTTATCAGGAAAGTTTCCGCCGAATCATCCGCATGGTGTGCAGTAAGTAGATAATCAAATTGGTTTTCTGCTATTAGTTCGTTAAACCAACTATACCTTAATTCACGTGCAGCTATCTGAATGGAAACTTTATTTGATTCAGTATAACTTTTTGTTTCAAAGTTTTTTACAAAAATATGAATACTAAGATCACTTGCCAGTTTCCGTACAAATTTTTCGTCGCCATTGCTCTCCTCTCCCCTAAGCCCAAAGTTACAGTGCGCAATAGAAATGCTATACCCAAGCTTTTTAAAAAGCAACACTAAAACCACGCTGTCTATCCCCCCACTTACCGCAATGAGTAGTTGTTTACCTTCTAAAAAAGGTAAGCCGGTATCTAAGTGCTGTTTTAAACGCTGAAGCATAACTACAAAGGTAATAAATATTGTTACAGATTATCCTGAAGTACCTGGTGCATTGCCTTTGCCTTTAGCAAGCATTCTTCATACTCATTTTCCGGCGCAGCCTCTACAGTAATAGCGCTGCCTACCGAAAACGAAACATAACCATTTTGTTCATTGTAAAGAATGCTGCGTATCACCACATTAAAATCAAAATCACCTTCAGGTGTAAAGTAGCCTACTGCACCACTGTATAAACCACGTTTTGTTTCTTCTAATTCTTCGATAATTTGCATCGCCGATATTTTAGGAGCGCCGGTCATGCTGCCCATAGGGAATGATGTTTTTAAAACTTCTTCAGGCAGTAGATCGTCGTTTACTTCAGATACTATAGTAGAAATAAGGTGGTGCACCTGTTTAAATGTATAAGCTTCGCAAAGTTCCTCTACTTTTACCGATTTATCAGCAGCGGTATGACTGAGGTCATTCCGTACCAGATCAACAATCATAATATTTTCCGAACGTTCTTTTTCGTTTACAGTAAGTGTAGATTTTATGGCCTCATCTTCAATGGCATCTGCACTACGTCGGGCAGTTCCTTTTATAGGCTGAGAGATAACCTTACTCCCCTCCTTTCTTATATAGCGCTCCGGTGAAGCTGATAAAAGATAGCTTTTATAATTTTTAAGATAAACAGCGAAAGGCGGCTCTGATATGGCGTTAAGCTTTGAATATACATCAAGCGGGTTGATTACAGTATCTTCGGCATAAAATTCCATACAAAAGTTGGCTTCATAAATATCGCCACGGAAAATGTGCTCCAGCATTTGCTCAGCCTTATCCAGGTAGCTTTCTTTTGGAATGCGCTGCTGTATAATGATTGGTTGCCGGTTGATAGTTGCGGGAAGTTTACTTCCTATTTCCAAATTCTGATTACTGATTTCATTGAAATCATCCTGCAACTCATCATCGCACAATGGCAGGTATAGCATTTCAAGCTGGTTGCCTTTTAGGACAAAAAGCTTTTTAGGCTGGAAGAAAAACAAATCAGAAAAACCTAGTCCGTCAAAGTTATTAGACGACAGTTGCTCCGTATCATTTTTTAAGTCATATGACAAGTAACCAAAAATCCAATCTGCTGTTGCTCTTCTGTAGCTCGATAAATCTTCAAAAGCTTTATAATAATCCGTTTGTATTGCAGTAAACGCATCTACGGCCAGTATGGCATCAAACGAGGTGTATTTTTGGTTATAATTATTAGAATCAAGCCAAACTACCTCCCTATGCTGTTGCGCCCAAGCGAGTAGTTGTTGTTTGAATATGTGTGGTTGCGATATTGTATAAAAAGCAGAACTTCTCAAGTGGGTAATATTTCAGATATCAAAATTACAACATAGCCTTCAAAAACACAAAACCCGCTCCTTATGAAGCGGGTTTTCTATTTTATATCTTAATATTATATGTGTAATGCCCTGTTATCAGTAGCAGCAAGAGCAGCCTCTTTAATAGCTTCAGAGTAAGTAGGGTGAGCATGGCTCATACGCGAAATATCCTCAGCAGAAGCCCTGAATTCCATAGCAGTAACACCTTCAGAAATAAGGTCGGCTGCACGTGCACCTATAATGTGTACACCCAGTACTTCATCTGTTTTAGCATCGGCAATGATTTTTGCAAAACCATCTGTATCCATACTTGCACGGCTACGCCCAAGTGCCTTGAATGGGAAATTACCCACTTTATAAGCAATACCCGCTTCTTTAAGTTGTTCTTCTGTTTTACCTACAGCAGCAACCTCCGGCCATGTATATACAACACCCGGTATAAGGTTGTAATCAATATGAGGCTTTTGTCCGGCTATGGTTTCAGCTACAAATACACCTTCTTCTTCAGCTTTGTGAGCAAGCATAGCGCCTTTAACTACGTCGCCAATAGCATAAATGTTCGGTACGCTGGTTTGTAGGTGATCGTTAACTTCTATTTGTCCGCGCTCTGTAATTTTTACACCGGCTTTCTCTGCGTTAAGGCCATCTGTAAACGGACGACGTCCTACAGATACCAATGAGTAATCACCGTCAAGTGTAATAGTTTCACCTTTAGCATTCTCAGCCTGAACCTGAACACCTTCTCCATTACGTTCTACTGATTTCACTTTGTGCGAAGTATAGAACTTCATGCCTTGTTTCTTAAGTACTTTTGTAAGTTCTTTACTAAGCGCACCGTCCATACCGGGAATAATACGGTCAAGGTATTCTACTACAGATACCTGGGCACCAAGGCGTAAGTACACCTGGCCAAGCTCAAGACCAATAACACCACCACCTATTACAATAAGGTGCTTAGGCACTTCTTTAAGTTTAAGTGCTTCTGTAGAAGTGATGATTTTTTCTTTATCAATTTTAATGAACGGTAATGACGATGGTTTAGAACCTGTAGCAATAATGGTGTTTTTTGCTTCGATTACTTCTTCAGAACCGTCATTTTTAGTTACTTTAACATGAGTAGCGTCTTCAAATGAACCAACACCTTCAAAAACAGTAATCTTGTTTTTGTCCATAAGGTATTTAATACCGCTTACGTTCTGATCTACAACCCCCTGCTTACGGGCTATCATCTGCTCAAAGTTAACCTTGATTTCGCCTGCAATATCTATACCGTGCTCTTTAAAAGTAGCATGGGCATCATGGTAGTGGTGAGATGAATCAAGAAGTGCTTTACTTGGAATACAACCTACGTTAAGGCAAGTACCACCAAGGGTAGGGTATTTTTCAATGATAGCAGTGGTAAAGCCAAGTTGTGCAGCGCGGATAGCAGCTACATAACCGCCCGGGCCTGAACCTATAACGACAACGTCAAATGAACTCATATTGATAAAGTTTTTTCGTTTTGAATTTTGTAAGGCAAATTTAGGTAATAACATTTAATTGGGGGAAAGAAACCGATGTAAATTACCTAAAAAATATAAGCCGCGAGTTACACTAATTTCACAAATTCAATAAAAGATTTGATGCTCTGTGAAAATTCAACGAATTAGTACAATTCGTGGTAAAAATGTATAAAAAAAGAGCCCGAAGGCTCTTTTCAAAAATACTATTTCTTCAAATACGTATCAAAATAATCCGCTATTTTCTGGTTCAGGTGATAGCGGTCCTTACCACGTACATTATGCTCGTGCGTTGGGTACAAGAAGTAATCTACCTGTTTACCTGCTTTAATGCACGCCTGTATTAGTTGCATACTGTGCTGCTGCACCACTACAGGGTCTTGTGCCCCATGGATAACAAGCAGATGCCCTTTCAGTTTGGCAGCCTTGTCTACAGTATTGGTTTTAGCATAGCCTTCCGGGTTTTCCTGCGGGGTATCCATATAGCGTTCGCCATACATTACCTCGTAATATTTCCAGTCAACCACAGGGCCGCCTGCCACGCCAACTTTAAACGTATCGGCCTGGTCCAGCATTAGCGAAGATGCCATAAATCCACCAAAACTCCAGCCGTATACCCCTATCCTGTCGGCATCCACAAAGGCTTTAGCTTTCAGCCAGTCGATACCCTTCATCTGGTCGGCCATTTCGTTTACACCCAGGTTGCGGTGTACCACGTGCTCAAAATCACGGCCACGGGCATCGCTGCCACGATTGTCAAGCGTAAATACTACATAACCACGTTGTGCCATATAATAATCGAACAAACCGGCACCGCCCAGCCACTCGTTGTTAACCAGCTGTGCATGCGGTCCGCCGTATACGTACAGCATTACCGGGTATTTTTTAGTCGCGTCAAAATCGGCAGGGTAAATAATACGCCCGTTCAGCGGGGTTTTACCGTCAGCGGAAGTAATGGTAACCAACTCCATTTTTGGCAATACAATTTGGCCGGTATATGGGTTTTCGGCTTTAAACAGCGAAGTCGCTTTATTGTTTTTAGTGCTGATGATGTTCACGTCGTTTGGCGTGGTCGTATTACTGAAGCTGTCCTCAACCAAAGCACCATCTGCACTCACTATAGCGGTATGCGAACCCGAGCCCGTGGTAACCTGCGTGGTTTTACCCGACTTCAGTTCTACCTTATACAGTTGGCGGTCAAGGCCGTTATTGGCAGTACCAATGTAGAATACATTTTTGGCATTACTGTCAAAGTTCAGTAATTGTGTAATTACCACATCTTTGTAGCCCAGCTTTTTAACCAGCTTACCGTCTGTAGTATATAGGTAAAGTTGCTCATAACCGTCCTTTTCAGAACGGTACAGGAATTGGTTGCCGTTACCCGGCACAAACGTAAGCCCGTGCAGCGGCTCAACATAAGTCGTAGCTTTTTCCTCAAAAAGCGTTTTAATGAAATTACCCGTAGTCGCATCGTATTTATTCAGCTTCAGGTGGTTTTGTTCGCGGTTTAGTACGCCCACGTAAACCTGCTTACCGTCCGGCGACCAGGTTACCGTAGTAAGGAACTGCTCTTTAGGGCCTTCGGTTTTAAGCGTGGTACTTTTACCCGAAGCCACATCGTATACCACAAGGGTTACTTCCTCGCTCTTCATGCCCGCCATTGGGTACTTTATATCCTTGGCAGCAGCCACACGCTCATCCCACTGGATTAACGGATAATTGGCCACCGTGGTTTCGTCCTTACGGTAGTACAGTAATTTGTCGCTGTTTGGGCTCCACCACATACCGCGGTCAATGCCAAATTCCTGGCGGTGTACGTAGTCGCTGCCGTTTACAATGCCCTTATCGGTATCGTTGGTTACGCTTATATCCTTACCGTCTTTGGTAATGATAATATTGTTTTCCTTAAGCCAAGCCGCTGCGCCGCCGTTTGGCGACAGTGTTTGCTGGGATGCATCGGTAGCTATGGCCACGGCGCTTTTTATGGATTTTGCAGCCACATCAAACAGCACCAGGTAGCTTTTACCCGAACCATCGGCCTTAATATATAAGGTATTGGTGTCGTTCCAAACGTAATCCGGTGGGAACATCCTCAGGGTAAAAGTCTCCTGCGGGAATTTTGCCTTAAGCGCTGAGGCAAGGTCTTCTTTGGTAAGCAGTGTGGTTTCTGCCCAGTTGCCCTGCTCGGTACGGGCAAGGAGTTTGCCGTAGGTTTCGTCAAGGTAGGTTAGCGTATGCGTACCCGGCCTCCAGGCAGGTGACGTAATGCTTTTGGGTGCATATTGCTGGTACGCACCATAAGTAGCTTCCTGTATGGTTAGGTTGTGTTGTGCAGTAGCCGCCCCACCCGAAAGGACAAGCAGCCATAACAGTTTTCTCATGTGTTTGTATTTAGAAGGGCTAAGATAGGAAGAAATAGGGTTTTTCCCTATTGTTAAAATTGAGGGAGATTTATATGTTTGAAGGAAATTAAGACCTATTTGTCAACCACTTGAATAAAAAATATTATAATGAAAAAAAATAAAATTACAATACTAGTATTTTTTCTTTGTCTAAGTCACTATGTCTTTGCACAAGAGTTGCCAGAAAATGCAACTATAATTGATATTACTAATGCTAAAGATGATATCTCTAATAGGATGAAAAATATAGCAAATAACGAATCTGAGATTTCTGAAGAAAGAAGGTGGGCTTCATCATTAAAGAAATCAGTATTGAGACAAAAAAATTATTATTCAAACTCAGAAAAACCAACTGACATCGATAAGTTTAAAACTGATATGAGTACATTAATCGATAGAATTTGTAAATTGAATTGTCAAAACATTCAAGACTGCAAATACGAGTTAGAAAGTGTTTTAACAGAATTTGAAGTTCTCTCAAGAGATGAAAACATAATTGATATTTTTAATGAGCCAAAAGAATGGATGAAAGTATCCAATAAATTTAACCAGTCTTACAAGTATTTTAACCTTGGAATTAGGCAGCAGACTACACAATTTAATGAGCAAGAGTGTGCAAAACTAAAAGCAATTTTTTCTAATAAAGAAATAAAAGACGATTTAAACAATTTTATTGAATCAAGAAGAAAAGAAATTGCAAAAAAAATTAAAGAGACCGAAGACAAAATAGCTGCACTAGGATTATTGGAACAAGAAATCAATAATTATAATATAAAATTAAACGAGGCATGGCAAAAGGCAAATACTAAAATGTCTCTACAGACCAATCTCTATTTAATGATTTTAGTAATTGGACTTTTAAGTATTGCTACAATTGGCATCATAAGATGGTTTCCTGATACTGTAATGAAAGAATGGGTTGAATCAGGTCAAGTAATACAATTTGTTACAGTTATGATTCTTCTAAGCGTAATTATGTCATTAGGTTTAGCCGGTCTATTGGGAGAAAACACATTAGGGACACTTTTAGGAGGAATTGGTGGATATGTATTATCACAAGGTGTTGGTAGAGCGGCGGCCAAAGCCGCATTAAAAGATGTATCTCAAAACAAATCACAATAAAAATATTTCCGTTAAAACTTTAAAAATATTTTTAACATTTCATTTGATATATAAATAATGTTCCTATTTTTGGAGAAAACCATGTGTTTTTCATAACACACAACTTCAAAAATGCCTTTATGGAGAAAAGGATTACGCAAGAGGATTACAAACTGATACAGGGGGTATTTGATGAAATGATGGCGCCCGGCAAGGTACGCCCGCATTACGATAAGTTCATTTCATCGTTTACTAACCTGAAAGACGGCGAAGTAGAGTCTAAAAACGAACTGGCGCATAAGTTGTTCATGACCCAGGGTATTACCTTTACGGTATACAGCGGCGACGAGGGCATTGAAAAAATATTTCCGTTTGATATTATCCCCCGTATCATAGAAGCCGCCGAATGGGACTTTATAGAGAAAGGCATCAAGCAGCGGCTTAAGGCGCTGAACATCTTTCTGCGCGACGTATACCACGAGCAGTTTATTATAAAGGACGGTATTATACCGGCATCGCTTATTTACTCATGCCCCAACTTTCTGCGGGAAATGGTAAACGTAGACGTGCCGTTTAACATCTATTCGCACATCAGCGGTATCGACCTTATACGCGATTATGACGGCTCGTACTACGTGCTGGAAGACAACCTGCGCACCCCGTCGGGCGTAAGTTATATGCTGGAAAACCGTAACATGAGCTACCGTATCTTCCCGAATATACTTCCTGAAAATAAAGTTAGGCAGGTTAAGGACTACCCCGAGCTGCTGGTAAAAAACCTTTTGGCCCTTGCCAAAGACAAAACCAGCCGCCCTACCGTGGTATTGCTTACGCCGGGCATTTATAACTCGGCGTACTTTGAGCACACTACCCTTGCTCGCCTTATGGGTATTGAGTTGGTTGAAGGCCGAGACCTCGTGGTACAAAACCATAAAGTGTACATGAAAACCACCAAGGGCCTTAAAAAAGTCGACGTGATTTACCGCCGTGTAGACGACGAGTTTATAGACCCACTGGTATTCAGACCCGATAGCGTACTGGGCGTACCGGGCATTTACCACGCCTACCGCAAAGGTAATGTGGTTATTGTAAACGCTATGGGTAATGGTGTTGCCGACGATAAGGCCGTGTACTCTTATGTGCCGGATATGATCCGCTATTACCTTAACGAAGAGCCGATACTGAAAAGCGTACCTACCTATAAAATGGAAAACCAGGACGAACGCAAGTATGCCATAGAAAATATCCATAAGATGGTAATAAAGCGTACCAACGAAAGTGGCGGTTATGGTATGCTTATAGGCGACTGTGCTACCGATGAGGAAATTGCCAAATTTATAGAGGAAATCAACGCACAGCCACGCCAGTTCATTGCGCAGCCCATCATTAAGCTGAGTACCGCACCGTGTTATATAGACGGCAAGCTGCAACCCCGCCGTGTAGACCTTCGCCCTTATGCGCTTTACGGCCCCGACGGTATAGACATTGTTCCGGGCGGACTGACCCGTGTGGCGCTTAAAGAAGGTTCTATCGTAGTAAACTCATCGCAGGGCGGCGGCAGTAAGGACACCTGGATTATTGATTAACTAATACGTACAACAACTACATGCTTAGTAGAGTAGCTGAAAATATATTTTGGATGAGCCGCTACATGGAGCGCACCAACATCCACCTGCGTAATTTGCAAACCCTGTACATAGCCAGCCAGGACGGCCTGCCTGTTATCAGTTGGGACAACATTTGTAAAGAATACACTAACGGTAACGGCGGTATTTGTGGCTCAGCGGGAGAAATCCTGCAGGCAATAGTGTTTGACAGTAACCTTGATCTGTCACTGTGTAATAACATAATGCGTGCCCGCGAAAACGCCCGCAGCGCACAGGATCATATTACCAAAGAGCTATGGCAATCGCTCAACGATTTTTACCACCAAATGCGCAACCCGATGCTAAAAACGCATATAGCGCTGTACGACCCCATATCTGTGTTTGACCAGTTTATAAAGCAGTGCATGCATTATTACGGCACGGTAGACAACAGTATGTTCCGCGGTGAGGGGTTCTTTTTCCTGCGTATAGGCGGTTATATTGAAAGAGCATTGCAATGCCTGTTGTTGCTAAAAAGACAAATGCTAATTTGTAATACAGATACTGATAGTGTAGATGCTGTAAGTTGGCGCTACCTCCTTATTTCACTTAGTGGATATGAGTATTACCTACAGGCAAATGCAGGGTCGTTAGATCCGCAGTCTATTTATGCCCAGATATTGTTTGAGGAAAACTTCCCAAACTCAATAGCGCATTCGCTTAACCAGATAGCTTCTTTTACTAAGAGTTTGAAGAAAAGTAACCTTGAGGAACAGAAAGATAACCTGGAATTTGAGATTGGAAGATCGCTGGCATTCCTGAAATACATGCGTCCGGATAATACCCCTGAGCAACAGCTTAATTTTATAAATGAACTGGAAACCTACATTTACAATATAGTGCAGGCATTTGACAGGCACTACTTTAAGGTAGTATATTAAAAATAAGTACAGTTGCTACTTCAAACGTAAAAAATTAGGATATTTGCCCTCCACAAATAAAAACACGAAACAAGCATTATGCCGCTGTATCATATAAAACACATTACGCGCTACCACTACCCTTCGCAGGTAACCGACAGCGCTAACCAGATAATACTAAAGCCACAGGACTCTAAGCACCAGGAAATAAAGGATATTTCCATAAGCCTGAAACCGGGAGCGCCAGTAGATTATTTTGCCGATTACCTGGGTAACCAGGTGGGCGTGTTTACTATTGTAGAGCCACACGATACCCTGGAAATAACCAGTGAGCTTGAAGTGGAAACCTTCCCTATACCGGAGCCACAGCCTACCGTGCTGCCACAGGAAGAATGGAATGCTCTGAAAGAACTGGCTTATAATTTTGAATACCTCGATTTTATAAAACCCGAAGTATTTGAAGCGAAAGATGAAATACTGGCTATTGTAAAAGGACTGGCTACTGAAGGCGTTTCGGTTTTCGAAACGGTGAAAAAACTTTCGGCATATATCTACGAGAATTTCACTTACAAGCAAGGCGTTACCAATGTAGAAACCGGTATCGATGAAATATGGCAGCTAAAAGCCGGCGTGTGCCAGGATTTTGCCCACCTGCTATCTGAAATGCTGCGTTTGCTGGGTATACCATCGCGCTACATAAGCGGGTATATCTGCCCTGTAAACCATGAACTTAGGGGGGAAGGCGCCACCCATGCATGGGTAGAAGCTTACCTGCCCGATTATGGATGGTTTGGCATAGACCCTACTAATAATTGTAACGTAAGCGACCGCCATGTAAAAATAGCCTACGGACGCAACTTTAACGACTGTACCCCTGTAAAAGGTACTTATAAAGGACCCGGAAGCCACACGCTTACAGTACTGGTAACCATTAGTAATGAAAAAAATACTGCCGAAGCAAAACCTGCCGAACCGGTTTATGTAGCCGAAGCTCCTAAACCTGTTGCCGATACTGCCATGAACTCATACCAGCGTTTCCTGGAGATGCAACAGCAGCAGCAACAACAGTAAGTTATTTTGTTCGTTGTTTATTGTTCCTTGTTCCACTCGAACCCTGAACAATAAACAACGAACAATGAACCTTATATGCTGTAACTAAGTTTAAGCACCCCTGTTTCTTCCATACATTCGCGCATCATTTTATAGGTGCGTTCTATGTCATTATCAAGACCGATAGAGAAACGAATTAGCCCATCAGACAATCCCATTTCTTTTTGTTCATCTAACGGAATTTCACTTGAAGTTGATGTACCCGGCGCACTAAATAATGTTTTGTAAAACCCAAGGCTTACGGCAAGGTAACCCAGGTTACGGTGCTGCATAAGCTCCATTAGCTCATTGGCTTTGTCAAGCGAACCTGCATCAATAGTCATCATCCCGCCAAAACCATATTCCGGGTTTATCATCCCTTTATACAATTCATGACCTGGGTGGCTTTCCAGTCCGGGATATACCACCCTAAGTCCATCATTTTCAAAACGTTTAGCGAGATACATGGCATTGTGGCTATGTTGTTTCATACGTATGTGTAGCGTGCGCAGGTTTTTCATAATGCTTGCTGCACGCAGGCTGTCCATTGTTGGGCCAAGGAGCATTGCCGCACCATCGTTAACGTTGCGCATATCGTTAATAAACTGCTGGGTACCACAAGCCACACCACCAACTGTATCACTACTACCGTTGATAAATTTTGTAAGGCTGTGCACCACCACATCGGCACCTAACTTAACCGGCGAAACTGATAATGGAGAGAAAGTATTGTCTACAACCAGCTTCAGGTTATGTTTTTTGACAATGCTAGCAAGTGCATTAATATCAGCAATTTCAAGTAAAGGGTTACTTACGGTTTCGCAATATAACACTTTAGTATTTTGGGTTATAGCTGCCTCCACTTTATCATGTTTGGTAATATCCACGAACGAGGTTGTAATTCCAAATTTTGGCAGGAAGTTCTTCATAAACGCATAGGTGCCACCGTATATGGTACGGCTAGATACGATGTGGTCGCCCTGCCCGCACAACTGCATAAGTACCGAAGTTATAGCCCCCATTCCCGAAGCAGCTACGTTTGCCGTTTCAGTCCCCTCCATAGCAGCAAGTGCCTGGCCTAAGTATAGATTACTTGGCGATGAGTGGCGGCTGTACAGGTAACAACCGTCGGCATTGCCTTCGAAAGTATCGAACATGGTTTTTGCTGAAAGGAACGTATACGTAGACGAATCGGAAATAGAAGGGTTAACGCCGCCAAATTCGCCGAAGTACTGTAAATCCTGTATGTTATCAGCCGGATTAAAGTTTTCTGAGTTGTTCATTTTTATGTAGTGTTAGTTTAGTTTTACAAATTGAGCTATTATTAAAATAAAAATCAATACATTTTTATTTTAATAGAATTATATTCTATATTTTTAAACATAATTTGTTTTAAAATCTAAACAATACTATGCTAAATAGAGTTAACCGAAAAATATTCAGCATGACACTTGATTCAACCGATAAAAAACTACTTCATTTTTTGCAGGAAGACAGCACACAAACCACAAAACAACTGGCTCTAAAGCTTAGTTTGTCACCCACAGCGGTACACGAACGTATAAAGAAACTACAGCGTGAAGGAATTATAGAAAAGTATGTAGCCATGCTAAACCGTAACAAAGTACAAAAGGGTTTTGTTGTATTTTGTCACCTTAAACTGGTTCAACACACCAAGGAAAACGTAACCACCTTTGAGCGTGAAGTAGCCAAGCTTCCCGAAGTTTTGGAGTGCTACCACGTAAGCGGAGACTATGATTACATACTCAAAATTTATATGACCAATATGGAAGAATACCGCGAGTTTATGGTAACAAAGCTTACCACTTTGCACCATATAGGCAGCACACACAGCACCTTTATGATAGGCGAGGTAAAGAACACAAACGTCATTGCTTTATAAGCAAGCGTCGTTTTTTTCTTTATCTTTGGGTAACACTCATACAAAAACAACTTCTGAGAGAATGATAAAACGAATCATATTTTTGGCTGTACTATTACAGTTTAGCCTGAATACATTTGCCCAAAAAGCGCCACAAGCTACTGTAGAACAAGGAAAGTTGGAAGGGCTTACCCTAAAAAGCGGCATTTCGGCATACAGGGGTGTACCCTTTGCGCTACCGCCAGTGGGCAATCTCCGTTGGCGCGAACCCCAGCCAGCCGCCAAATGGAACGGTATACGAAAAGCTACCGAATTTGGCCCAAACGCTATGCAGAAAAACGTGTTTGGCGATATGATGTTCCGGGCACCAAAAATGAGTGAGGACTGCCTGTACCTTAACGTGTGGACTCCCGCTAAAAAAACAGATGAAAAACTACCTGTACTGGTATACTTTTATGGTGGCGGCTACATTGCCGGAGACGGCTCTGAAAACCGCTATGATGGCGAGGCTCTTGCTAAAAAGGGAATTGTAGTGGTAACCCTGAATTACAGGCTGGGCATCTTCGGGTTCTTTGCACATCCCGAACTGACTAAGGAATCGCCCAACCATGCTTCCGGTAATTACGGCCTGCTGGATCAGAACGCTGCACTAAAATGGGTAAAGAAAAACATAGAAGCCTTTGGTGGTGACCCTAACAAGATAACCATTGCAGGTGAATCGGCGGGTTCCATATCGGTGTCAGCACAGATGGCCTCTCCTCTTTCAAAAAACCTTATTAACGGAGCAATCGGCCAAAGTGGTGCTATGATAAACCCAACACTCGATGCCATTCCGTTAAAAGAACAGGAGGAGAACGGAGTAAAATTTGGTGACAGTAACAATATTAAAACATTGGCTGCCCTACGTGCCCTACCTGCCGATAAATTGTTAGACCTTGCAGCCAAACCGGGTGTATTCAGTACCAAGGCAGTAGTAGACGGATATTTTTTAACCAAACTGCCTTCTGAGACTTTTGCTGCAGGCGAACAGGCACAGGTACCATTATTAGCGGGCTGGACTTCTACTGAAATGCCTTATATGGTATTTATGCAAGGACAATATCCTAACCCCGAAAACTATACTGAAATAGTAAAAAAGAAATACGGTAATAATGCCGAGATTGTTTTTGAATTGTATCCGGGTGAAAACGAAAAGGAAATAATAACCTCTGCAACAGCACTCGCCAGTGACAACTTTATAGTATATAGCACATGGAAGTGGCTCGACCTGCATAGAGAAACTTCAGGGCAACCTGTATATACTTACATTTTTAGTAAAGCACGCCCTCCTATGAAGGCCGAAATGGGTAATGCCAAAGCCGGACTTGCGGGCGGAATAATTAAAGATGATGGTAAAAAGGAAGAAAACAAAATGCCCGATGCCCTGAAAGGCGCCAGTCATGCCAGCGATATTGAGTATTTGCTGGGTAATCTTGCTACCAATACCGTATATGAATGGACTGAAGAAGATTATAAGGTTAGCGATATAGGATTGGACTATTTTGCTAATTTTATTAAAACCGGAAATCCGAATGATAATAAAGTATTAGTGCAATGGCCCGCCAGTGAAAGCAACGGTGTAATGACTATTATGGAAATTAATGTTGAGCCTAAAGCATACAAGGAGCCACATCGCGATCGTTACCTCTTTTTAGATAAACTATTTACAAAAAAATAACCTGATGTTTTCATCAGGTTATTTTTTTGAATCAGGTTCTTCTTCAAAATTAAACTTACGAAGCTGGGGAGCACTAAAGAAAGTAACTGCGATAACACCTAAGGTAAGCAGGCCGCCGGTATAAACCGCACGAACCGTACCCAGCCAGTGTGCCATAACACCGCTTTCAAAATCACCAAGTTCATTGCTGGAACTAATAAATATAGTATTAACAGACGATACCCTGCCACGCATATGGTCTGGTGTTACAAGTTGAAGAATAGTACCGCGTACTACTACACTAACAGCATCAAACATACCGCTAAGTAGCAGCATAAAGAACGACAGGTAGAAGTTTTTTGAAATACCGAAAATGATGATGCTCAACGCAAATCCCGTAACTGCAATAAATAGTTTACGCCCCGGATGTGTTTTAAGCGGCATAAAAGCCAGCAGCCCCAGTGTGAGCAATGCACCTATACCCGGTGCAGAACGTAATAAACCAAAACCTACTTCGTCTACATGCAAAATTTCCTTTTGGTATACAGGCAGCAGTGCTATAGCCCCACCAAACAATACCGAAAACATATCAAGCAACTGCGCACCAAGTAATGCTGGTGTGTTAAATACAAAACGAAGCCCTTGCGAAAGGCTTTGTAGTATAGGTTCGCGTTGTTCTTTCTTTACAATAGGTTTGGTTTTTATGTTCAGTATAGGTATCAATAATAAAAACTGAACTATTGTTACAGCCAGCATTCCCGTTACTACGCCATCAATAGCTATCATAACCCCGGCTGCAAGTGGGCCCATAACCCCGCCAAGTTGAAGCGCCATACTACCCCAACTGGTTCCGTTAGCATAAAGTTTACGGTCACTAACGACAAGTCCGAATAAAGCAAATAACGATGGCCCAATAAACGAACGGATTACACCACCTACAAATACCAATCCGTATATAAGATATAGTGTAAGGTTATGACCTAATGTTTCATAAGAAAAGGGGGTTGTAAGAATGAACAGTGAAATACCGAGGGCGATATACGCTATAACACAGGTAAGCACCAATCTTCGCTTTTCGAGAAGGTCTACAAAATGGCCGGCAAACAACGAGCATCCTATAGCAGGAATAACCTCGGCAAGGCCCACCATTCCTAACGATAGTTTATTGTTTGTAATTTGAAATACCCAATAAAATATGGTGGTACTTTGCATATTAAGGGCAAAAAACAGCCCGAAGCGAAGCCCCATATAGGCTAAGAATTCTTTATTTTTTAATACAGGGTTTTTATCGAAAAAACCGGGCTTGGTATTCCCGGTTGTGTCATTTTCCATTAGTTACAAAATTTTTATGCAAAGATAGGGCGCATTGCTTTATCAAAGACTCAGTACACGCTTAAAGTTTACCTTAATTTTAGGTATCATCCTCCCGATTTAAGCCTGTCCAATAATGTTTGTAACTTTACTGCAGCAAAGCCCGAACTGTGGTCACTAAGTCCGTATGGTATAATCAGGTCGTCATTATGAATAATAGAACCACAGCTGTATACCACATTTGGTACATAACCTTCACGTTCATCGGGATTAGGGATGATAAGCGGATCTTTTAGTCGGCCTATTTCAATTGAAGGATCATTCAGGTCCAGCAATGAAGCTCCAATACTGTAACGACGCATACTACCCACAGAGTGCGTAATTATAAGCCACCCACAATCAGTTTCTATAGGGCTGCCACAATTACCTATTTGTACAAATTCCCAAGGATATTCAGGCGCCTGTATTTTAATTGGATCATCCCATTCATTAATATTATCACTATACATGAGGTAGTTGTTCCAGCCGTCTATTCGGCTTAGCATGGCATATTTACCGTTAATCTTTCGCGGAAATAAGGCCAGGTTTTTATTTTTTGCTCCTGCACCATTCAGCGGACTGGTTTTAAATTCATAAAAATCTGTAGTACGAAGTAACTTAGGCATGATATGCACCCCGTCATAAGCTGTATAAGTAGCGTAATATGTGGCTTTTCCGTTTTCATCGAAGTACTTTACAAAACGGGCATCTTCAATTCCCTTGCTTTCAAAATCGGAAATAGGAAAAATTACCCTATCGCTAATGTCGGTATCTTTACTAAAGGTAATACGACGGTAGCTATCGCTTAATGCAAGTATAAGGTTAAGATCACGCAGTGTTTCGGGATCGTCTATTTCCGAACGGGCATCGATTACTACATTTTTTAGCTGATCATAGTCGAACCTGTCTTCAAGTTGGGTAGTTACAATCTGCAAGAATTTTTCATCAATTTCGGCTTCACGTGCTTTTGCTAAAAAAAGACGTTTATGGTATACAAGATTATGCACCTTTTCAGCTTCATCTATGTAATTACCCGCCGGTATTACAGTTATATTACTGTTTCTATCTATAATTGCCCGGCGGAATACTACCGAACTTACGTGCCCCTCGCCTACAGCCCGGAAACTTATTATTACACGTAGCTGACCTTCCTCTAAATTGGTCTGGTCAGGGTCAGGCACTATACTTGGGTTAAAAAACGCTGCCGACTCTATAGAATATTCATGTGTAAAGTATGAACCAATAAGAAGTTTGGCGTTTTCGTCTAAAGCATCATAGTCAAATCCCGCTGCTACTATATACCGCTTTACACGCTCACAATTTCGCAATAGTTTACGGGTGATATTTCTGTGCCTTTTAGAAAAATCCTGTAGCAAAGGGGATATTAAGGAGAATATCTCTTCTTTATCCAGAACCAATATTTTCTTTATCAGTTCTATTGCGCGCTCATCACCGTTAAAAAAGAAACGGGCTATTACACGCTTGGTATCCGGTAAAACTTTAACGGGTTTGCGTTCTACTGTAAGTCTCATTGGCTTTCGTTTTAGTTTACAAAATTGTAAGAATAGTATAACCCCTAAAATACGAATATATTAGTAAACAATAATGCTAAAATAAAGTGAAAAATACTACAGGATTTTACAATTGCTTTATCCTTACATTATAAGTATCTTTGCCTGCAAACAACAACACAATAAATGAACTACTTTTCTTCAGGATTTAAGCTTGGAATACTGGGTGGCGGGCAACTGGGCAAGATGCTGCTTACCGAAACCCGTAAATTTGATATTCAAACTTATGTGCTTGATCCATCGGCAGAAGCCCCCTGCAAAATAGGCAGTAATGTTTTTGTACAGGGAAGCCTTATGGATTTTGATACGGTATACAACTTTGGTAAACAAGTAGACGTACTTACTTTTGAAATTGAACTTGTAAACATTCAGGCGCTTGAAAAACTGGAGGCTGAGGGCGTTAAAGTTTATCCTTCACCACAAACACTGAAACAAATACAAAATAAAGGTGCGCAGAAAGATTTCTATACTGAACATAACATACCTACTGCCCCATACAAACGTTTTGAATCCACCGCTGCTCTTAAGGAAGCTGCTGTTGCAGGTGAATTTTCTTTCCCTTTCATCTGGAAAAGTACCGAGGGCGGCTATGATGGTAACGGTGTAAAAGTAATCCGTAGCATTGAGAGTTTTGATGGCCTTGCCGATGTACAGTGTATAGCCGAGGAAATGATAGCCTTTAAAAACGAACTTGCCGTAATTGTAACCCGTAACCCAAGTGGCGAAATAAAAACCTACCCGGTAGTAGAAATGGAGTTCCATCCGGAGGCTAACCAGGTAGAGTATGTAATTTGCCCTGCCCGCATAGATGATGCCGTGGCCGAAAAAGCACGTGCAATAGCGCTAAAGGTTTCTGAATCATTTAATCATGTAGGTTTGCTTGCTGTAGAAATGTTTCAAACACAGGACGATGAAATACTTGTAAACGAAGTAGCACCAAGGCCACACAACAGCGGGCACTACTCTATTGAGGCCAGCTATACCAGCCAGTTTGAGCAGCACCTGCGCGCTATACTAAATCTTCCACTTGGTAATACTGACAGCAAGGTGGCAGGTATTATGGTAAACCTTGTAGGTGCCGAAGGATACAGCGGAAACGTGGTGTATGAAAATATAGAGAAGATATTGGGCAAAGACGGTGTTACCCCACACATTTACGGTAAAAAAGAAACCCGCCCGTTTCGTAAAATGGGACACGTAACCATAGTAAACAGTGATATAGCCGAAGCCCGCAGGATAGCCGAGGAAGTAAAGAATACGATTCGAGTTATCAGTAATTAGGTTATAGTGTTTATTTTAAATTTTGAATTATAAATTTTAAATTGGCTGGTGGGGTTGAGTGTTTTCCTAACAACCGACAACCATCAACTAACAACCAAAAAGATTATGAAAATAGGAATCATCATGGGCAGCATATCGGATATGCCGGTAATGCAGGATGCCATAGACATATTAAAAGAATTTGGTATAGAAACAGAGGTTGATATTGTATCGGCCCACCGTACCCCCGAAAAGCTTTTTGAATACAGCACCACTGCTCATACACGTGGTGTAAATGTAATTATAGCCGGTGCAGGTGGTGCAGCCCACCTTCCGGGTATGGTAGCCAGTATGAGTCCGCTACCTGTTATAGGCGTACCTGTAAAATCAAGCAATAGTATTGATGGTTGGGACAGTGTGCTTTCTATACTGCAAATGCCTGGTGGTGTACCTGTAGCTACGGTAGCGCTAAACGGAGCAAAGAACGCCGGTATACTTGCCGCACAAATACTTGGCAGCCACGACAAACTGGTACAGGCTAAGATAATTGCTTACAAACAAGGACTTAAAGAAGCGGTAATTAAAGCTTCAGACAGCCTTAAAAAATAACACAAAGCCAGCCTGAAAAGGTTGGCTTTTTTGTTACTGTTTTTGTCCTGTTTTATTTTTAAAAGGTGATTGCGGGTGTTTTATAAAAATCCTGGTGGTTATCATATCGGCACCATCATCAAGAGGAAAAAGGATTACTGTTTCTTTTTTTGAAATCTTTTCTTCAGAACATTTGTAATAAACAGCATTGTTGCTTTTCCTGTGTACATACAAAGAATAATTAATCACTGCTTTTGCAAAATATTTTTTAATATACTCCTGTTGTCCTATTTCTTCTAACTCTGCACTTGCATCATCATTATCCCACACACCTACATCATTGCGCCCACTGAACTCCACCGAATGATCCGGGTAATAACTCATAAACCGGTACGCTTTTAATTGCTGTTCCAGCAGGGCATCGTCTTCTTCGTTATCCGTAGTGCCAAATTCAAAATTACCAAAAAGCCCGGGTATCATACTTGCTGATGGCGTAGGCGGAAACTGCCACTCCCAAACCGATGCTTTATAAATCTCTTTCCACTCGCCGTCTACGTAAGAGTATATATAAGCAGTATTCAGGTTAGTATAATCATCCCATTGCTTCACAACTAAAATTTCATCTTTACCGTCGTCATTAACATCACCGCAGTTTTCTATATAATGAAATCCTAAGTCACCTCCTTTTAACTTCAGTTTTTTCTCCTTCCATTCAATGAAAGACTTCCTGTTAAGATAATTATTAATGAACGACACATCACTATATTCAAAAAGCGTATCAGCACTGGTATAGTACTTGGCAGCCTCATTTTGGTAGAGGGAATCAGTATAACGCTCATAAAGCGTATCGGATATGCGGTCGCCGTCAAAATCGCCTTTTATTACAAAGCGGTAGCCCATAACGGGTTTAGAAATTCGCAAAAGTGAATCGACTTTTATACGTAATGAATCGGCTTTGGTAAAAGGTTTTACAGTTTGTGCTATCTGTAGCTTACTGCCTGAACAGCTGTACAGATACAATGATATAATCCCCAGTACAACCGGACAGATAATAATTGAAAACCTCTTTGTCATGAGATGGTGATTTGCAGCAGAAATGTACATTTTATTTTGATGCCATAACAACCCGACATAAAATATTTATGGCCAAAAAAAAGGATGCCGAAGCATCCCATATTATAAATTCAATTTTCTAAGTTCCATGATTTCTTCTTCCGATTCCGCATCCTTATAACGGTGGAATATACGCGTTATCAATGTACTCAATCTGCTTTTGTAATCATCTATAAGCCACTCACGATAATTCTTGGTGGTTTTGCTCAATAGTTTGGCATATTGCTTTACGCGGTATTCAATATCCGGATCAAGCTCCTTAGCCAGCTTACGGGCCTCGTTAATGGTTTCGGCATTTTCCACACACATAAATGCGTGTTGGCGTATGGATTTATCTATTACCGCTTTTGGTTTCTCACGATTGTCGGCAGCTAGTTTAAATTCTGCCTCCACATTAAATTCGGTATCTGTTGATTTTGCAAATTTCTGCCTCACATCATCGGGCATACTATAAATGTGGTAGCTCTCGATTTCCTCGTCCGAACGGATATTATCCAGGAACAGTTCCGGGTTTTTAAAAATGTACTGCCAATCTACAGGGTCACTCCACAAACCAAATCGTTGTGAATTATTTCCAAGGTCTATTACCGTAAAAGTATCTTTGTGCGGAAGCCTGCGGCTACCACGGCCTATCATCTGGAAATACAATGTAAGCGAACGCGTAGCGCGGTTTAAGATAATCGTTTCTACCGTAGGCTCGTCAAAACCGGTGGTAAGTATGGAAACCGATGTAAGTATGGCATTTGGCGTAGTACGGAACCATTCCAGTATTTTGCGGCGTTCTTGTTCCGGCGTACGGTTATCCAGGTGTTTTATGGGTAATCCTGCCGCTTTAAAGGTTTCGTATACGTACAGCGAAGTATTGATACCGTTGTTAAATATCAGCGTCTTTTGCCCGTACGAACGCTGTACGTAAGTTTGCAAAAGCAAATCCTGCATTACTCCTCTTGAATACAGCTCATCCGATGAAGCTACGGTATAATCACCATTAATTCCCAGCTTAAGAGAGGTAAGTTCCACATCGTACCCATACATAGCAGCACGTGCAAGATAGCCTTTGTCTATAAGTGACTGTATAGGTTCACCCATAATCAATTCATTATAGGTTTCGTACATAGGCAATTCTATGTTAGAACTTAGTGGCGTAGCTGTAACTCCCAAAAACCAAGAATTCCCAAAGTAAGTAAACAACTTACGGAAACTGTTGTAGTGGGCTTCATCGACAATAACAAGCCCTACATTGTCCATGTGAAATTTTTTGTCTTTCAGGCGGTTATTCAACGTTTCCACCATAGCTACATAACACGAAAAATCATTATCATACGGCAGCTCCTTAACGGCACTGTCTATAATGGTATTTTTCACCCCAAAGCTGGTAAGCATTTGCGATGTTTGCTTACTAAGTTCTATTCGGTGGGTAAGTACAAGTACTTTTCGTTTGTATTTTTCAAGGTACCTGCGGGCTATTTCAGAGAAAATAACCGTTTTACCCCCTCCCGTGGGTAATTGGTACAACAAATGATAGCTTTCGGGCTTGCCCTCAAACTTCTCAAAGATGGTGTCTATATCGCGTTGCTGGTAGTTATACAGCTCCTTTCTGTCCTCTTCCTGGTTGGCTTGCATCGTATAATTGGATAAACCGCAAAAATATGCAATTAGATAGATTTATCTGTTTATAAAATCATAATTTATACTCGCTCTAAAGTACTATCGTTACATATTTGGGGTTAAAAAACAACTACAAGCAGTCAGTTGGCAGTATCAATGTTAAAATAATGGCAATAGTAAGACTATTACCTTTTATAGCTACTTATATGAAAAAATTTATCTTATCGATGCTCAGCATATATGTTGCCTTCCCAAATTGAAGCCAGTATCGACCTTTGTGCATCAGTAAGCGGAGCGGCATTGGCCGCAGTAAGTGCATCTGTCAGTTGTTGTGATGTACGTATACCTACCACAGCAGTAGTTATGGCTGGATTGTCTATTACATAACGCAGGGCTGTTTCGGCTGCGGTACTGCCGGATTGTATGTTTGTATTCAATCCGTTTTGTATGGCTGTAACTTGTTCTTCGCTTAACCCGACATAAGGTGCGGCAGCTTTACCTGCCAATAAGCCTGAAGCTACCGTGCCGCGTGCCAGTACACCTATGTTATTATCCTGCAACAGCTTTAGCGTGGCTTCTTCAGGCCTTCGATCCAATAAGCTGTATTGGGTCATTACCGCCGTAATGTTAG
The DNA here is from genome assembly GCF_046613565.1 of Flavobacterium sp. RHBU_3. NCBI lineage: Bacteria > Pseudomonadati > Bacteroidota > Flavobacteriia > Flavobacteriales > Flavobacteriaceae > Flavobacterium > Flavobacterium sp. RHBU_3. Next base: position 148,878 of record NZ_JBKJHC010000012.1, read on the forward strand.
AACGGTTTACATATTCACGTATCACATTTGGACGAATGGATGAAAGACCGTAGCTGCGTATCTTCCCCGAATCTACTAAGCGTTCAAAAGCCTCAATGATTTCGTCAATTGGGTCATCTATGGTACCTCCGTGTAGCAGGTACAAATCTATATAATCAGTACCCAGACGACGCAAGCTTTCGTCTACGGCTGTAAGTATATATTCCTTACGAGGACACCAGTCCCACCCGGAACCGTCGAGCCGCCATCGGTTTCCTACTTTTGTTGAAATAAACACATCTTTTCTTTTGTTTTTCAAGGCTTTACCAAGGAGTATTTCATTGTCTCCTTTATCGTATAAGTCAGCTGTATCAAACAAGTTAATACCGTTATTTATTGCAGTATTTATAAGGCTATCGTTTTCAGTACTGGCAGACTTAAGCGACATACAGCCAAAGCTAGTTACACTTACCTTAAAACCGTTTTCGAGTGATTTGTATTGCATGCGTGGTAAATTCTTGAAAGTAAAATTAAACCATATTGAGTAAAAAAATAAAGGATAGCAATGTTAAATAAGTATGTCACTGATTGTCTTTTCTTACACTTCATTATATTAGCCTTACAATCCACAAAACCATTCTTTATGAAAAAACTTTTATGTATTGCCCTTTTGTTTTTTTTGCCAAAAGGCATAGCGCAAACTATCACTCCTGTATACGGCCACTGGAAATTTGATTCGCTGGCAGAAGGCAATTCCGAACAAGATATGCAAAAGGCACAGGCGTTCCTGGGCAATTTAAGTATGCATTTTTACCCGGACGGCAATTATGAATCAACCGTAATGGGCAAAGGTGAATCGGGTACGTTTAAGCAGGAAGGAAAATTGCTACTTTTTACTGTAACAGAAACTTCAAAAACGTATCAATATGAACTGGTATCAATTGAGACGGAAACCATTGTAATTAATATGACTAAATTTCTAGTAAAACTCAGGCGCATAACCTCTGATACCACCACAGCAGTGTTACAGAATAAATGGAAACTTACAAGCATGGGTGGAAATGATGCAGACGATGATGATAATGCAGTTTTTGATGCACCAACAGTCCCAAAAGGAAGTGGACTGTTACTTGACAGAAACGGTTCGTATACCTTTACACTTGGTACTATTAAGGAAACAGGTTATTGGGATTATCGGGTTAAAAAAGACGACAGCAAAGTACTGATACTAAACACCAATGGCAAAGTAAAATACTGGCCACTGGTAACATATACCCCTACAGAACTTTCTGTCGTGGTAAATACCGGTGGCCAGAAGTACGTTTTTGTACCGATATAATTATTTTTCGTCCAGCAGCTGCTGTAGTTTTACCTGCTCTGCTTCACTAAGGTCGGGCATAATGCCGGCTATCAGTTCACGATATCCTTTCTTTTTAAGTAGCTTACGTAGGTTGTCTTTACCAAACTTTGCAAACTGCCATTTATGGTGTGTGGTAGCATTAATAAGGTCCTGCCATACTATTGGGTCAGCTTTTCCTATGTATAAAAGATTGGAGAGTGCATTTTGGCGTACGCTGCTCTCAAATTTAGGCGATGCGTAATGAATAAGCTCACCATAATAATCGTCTTTCTTTTCAGGATGGTAGGTTTTAGAGGCATACGCTAGCGTAAGCCATTGTATACGCAGGTTCATATCGTTAAAACCTACCCATTTTTTGCTTAGGTCGAGTAATTCCGCCTGCTTATCCGGGAATTTCTTATACAGCACATTTAGTACAATTTCGCGCGTAATATAAGATTCATCATCAAGCAGGCTTCTATATTCTTCATAAAACTCTATAGGAAAAACTGTAACTGTACGGGCTACAGCCTGACGTATTTTTATATCGTTAGTTTGCATGGCTGCTCGTACAATCTCCGCTTTATCAGCAAAAGGAACCTGAGCTATCTGGAATAGGATTTCCTCTTTTACAGGATAATATGCCACAGACTGCATGATTTCCAGATACGTGTCTTTATTTTCAGCAAAAGGTTTGTCCTGCAAATCGCCTACAGCAAAGTATTGTTGCATAAAACCGCTATCACTTAAAATATTTAGCGCTTCTTCTACCTGAAACGTACCACTTTCCAGCCAGCGTTTTTTAAACGAATCAGTATCGTAACCCGGAGCTGCTATTTTTATTTCGGCAAGAAACTGGTCTGTATTTACGTTCTTAAATGCATACTTTTCCAGGTACGTTTTTACCGCTTTCTTAAAAGCCTCATCCCCTATTCCGCTTCGCAAGGCATGCAGCGCCCAAGCACCTTTTTGGTAAAAAGACAGCGAACTTGCCTTTTCATTCAGTATCGGAATAGTGTCATTTTTACTAGCTTTTTGTATACGTTCGGCAATTTCATACATTTCGTAATTAAAATAATCATCACCAAAAATCTCGCGCTCGGCTAACAATGCATAGTATGTAGCAAATCCTTCCTGCAACCAGTGATGTGTACCGCTTTCGGCTGTAATAAGATCGCCAAACCATTGGTGGGCCAACTCATGCGCATTTACATTCATATAAGTACGGTCGTTAAAACCTATTTCATCTACCACGAAATCCTGACTGAATATGGTAGATGTAGTATTTTCCATACCTGCATATAAAAAGTCTAGTACAGGTACCTGACGATATAGTCCCCAGGCATAAGGCACGCCCGTTTCCTTTTCCATGAAATCGAAAATATCAGACATATAACGGTATGTAGAGCCAAATTTTGTAGTATCCTCCTCACGCAGATAGAGCTCTATCGGTGTTCCCGAAACGGCATCCATACGCCATCTGTGGTATTTACCTATAGCTACCATAGCAAGATAACTACTCATAGGTTTTTCCATGCGGTACTGCCATGTTTTGGTATTTCCTACAGTCATAGTATCAGTAAGCTTACCGTTTGCCAGCACTGTATAGTCCTTATCATAAGTGGCCTTTATATTAAAAACCAATTTTTCATTTACATTATCAAAACTCGGAAGCCAGTGACTTGTATATTTACCCTGCCCCTGTGTCCATATCTGGTTATCATCACCGTCTTTTACAAAATATAATGTTTGCTTAGGTGTAGCTGAATAATGCACCACAAGGGTATTGTTTCCTTTTTTTATACCGCTATAAAGCTTTAATAATTTAGAGGTAGATGTCCACCCCGTTTTCTTTTTATTATTCAGTTTTACATTTTCAAAATGGATATTTTGTGCATCTATATAAACAGTGTCAGGCTTTTTGCCTTCAACTTTAAACGTATACGTAACATCACCCGAAATCTCTTTCTTTTTAAAATCGAAATGCAAATCTGCATCCAGTGTTTTAAAATCTACATTCTTAGGGTTTTGGGCAAAAAGGAAGGCGGGTACAAAAAAGCAAAAGGTATATAAAACAATCTTCATTATCCGGTTTTTTACAAAGCTACACAAATAAGACCTAACAAAAGCTTAAATATTTTTACTGTAGCAACGCTATAAGACATGTTTTATTCTGTAATTTTTGTAAATTTAATTGCCAATTATATTTGAACGATATGACCAAAGAGAACACCTTATATATTTCCCGAAAACTGTTGTTTATCTTACTGGTAACACTAATCTTTATTCCCCGGTTGCATGCACAGCTATTGCCGGGTACAAAAGCCGAAGACCCTAAAACAGAAGGCCCTTCTTTTCCGCCCGATTCGTTAAACAGGCGCACACCCCGCGGCACTGTAAACGGTTTTATACAGGCTGTTGCCGACCAGAATTATATTCGGGCCAGCCGCTATCTGAACCTGAAGCGAATGTGGCGTACGCAAAAGCAGCGTAAACGAATAGTACACAATTTTCAGAGACTCCTGGATAGAAGCGGTCAGGTGGTATCATCGGCTAAAATAAGTAATGATCCTGAAGGCTTTACTGACGATTACCTTTCTAAAGATCTTGATAAGGTGGGGACTGTAGATGCTAATGGTGAAGAAATTATCCTATACGTAGAAAACACAGGCGGAATAACGGAAGATGACCCTCCATTATGGCAATTTTCCAGTGAAACGGTAGCTGCAATTTCAGGTACAAGTGTTGATGATAACACTCTGCTTGATTTAGTATTGCCCGATACCTTAAGAGAACGCACTCTGGGTGGTGTGCCAGTAGGACATTGGCTGGCTGTGGTAGTCATAGTTATGATAGCCTACCTCATTTCCTGGCTAACGGTTGCATTAATGGGGCTTTCGGTACGGCTCCTCTGGAAAAAAGCCCGAAATCCTGAAAAATGGGTCATTGTAAGGGTACTGGGGTTACCATTGCGCCTGTTTATATCGGTGTTGTTATTTGTATTTTTTTCGCAGCAGGTAGGTATCTCTATTATAGTACGTCAGCGTTTCAGTACCATAACGGTAACCATAGGCATAGTAGCTTTATTAATACTTTTTTGGCGTTTAACAGACATCCTGGGCGAATATACCAAAAACCGTATGTCTATGCGGAAACGCATTACCGCTATATCGGTAATTCTGTTTGTACAACGTATAGTTAAGATAGCCATTGTTGTATTTGGTATAATATCGTTATTAGGCGCAGTAGGGTTTGATGTTACCACCTGGTTAGCTGCACTTGGTATTGGTGGTTTGGCATTGGCTTTGGGTGCCCAGAAAACTATGGAAAACTTTGTAGGAAGCGTTAGCCTTATTGCCGACCAGACAATACGTGTAGGTGATTTTTGTCAGGTAGGCGAAATAAAAGGCACTGTAGAGTCTATAGGTATGCGGAGTACAAGGCTGCGTACACTAAGGCGTACTGTTGTAACCATTCCAAACGGGCAATTTGCCAATGTAAACGTGGAAAACTATGCTCATAGAGACAGGTTTTTGTTTAACCCGGTGTGGGAATTCAGGATGGAAACAACACCCGACCAGCTGCGTTTTCTGCTTGTAGAAATTAGGAATGTACTGTATGCGCATCCAAAGGTTAATAACGATCCTGCAAAAGTTAGGTTTACCGGTATGAGTGCCAATGGATTTGAAATAGAAATCTTCGCTTACATTGAAGCAACAAATTTAGATGTATCTCAGGAAATACAGGAAGATGTATTATTAAGAATACTTGACGTGGTGGCACAAAGCGGCACTGATTTCGCTTATCCGAGCCAAACCCTTTATATGGCCCGCGATGGTGGTTTAAATGATGAAAAAGGAGATATAGCCAAAGAAACCGTAAAAAAATGGAAGGAGGCAAATGCACTTAAGCTTCCATTCTTTAAACCCGAACATATTGAAGAACTAAACGATACTATAGAGTACCCTCCTAAAGGAAGTGTAGGGTTTAATAAAAAAGACCAGGACGACGACGATGGCGTGTAATTTATTTTTCTTCAGGAAATCATGTTTTTAACCAACCGGTAGAGCAAAAAAGTAATCATCGCCGCCATATTAGCCATTATATAAAATATAAAGCCTATAGCCATAAACGGAAGTCCGCATCGTGTTTTTACATCGCTTTGGTCAGGATAAAAAAAGTTTGGAAACACAAATATGTTTGCCAATACTATTATCAGTAAAGTGATTTGCTTGCCATAAGGTATTTTCTTCATATCGAAGCCAATACACAATAGCAGTAAAACCAGTACTTCCGCTATTATGATAACAAGTGGAGTCAAGACTATTTATGGTCAAATGTTACCGGAATCTTTACTGAAGTAATTTGTGGTTGCTTAACTGATTTCTTTTCATAACGTGGTGTTACAGTATAGTCAGTATATTTCTCGTCTTTATATTTAATATGTTCTATTATAGCCGAAACCTTCACATTAACATCTATCGGCTGCACAAGGTTATCATTAGCAAGTGCCATGTAATAAGTACCTTGCAGCATCTTGGCATCAATAAATCGTTTATAGGCCGCAATACCCTTACCGTTATCATAAGGCTTGCACTCTTTACCTTCCATAAACAGCTTTTTGTTGGCTTCATTCGTCAGCGCATACTCTACATCCTCACCATTTACTGGCAGTACCAGGTTAGTCACCGCACCGGCAGCCACACCGCCCAGTGGCGATGTAAAATAAGTAGTAGCCGTTTGCACCGCGCCTACAATCATTTTACGGTTCTGTTTCCAAAACTCATTACTCTCCTCGCCTACACCTACCCAATATGCCCAGGCAACTACCTTTTTAGTCTCATCTTTGGTAACTGTATTTTCAGGTAGTGTAAAAGCCACAAACGAACGTGTATCGCCTAAATTTGTTGCCTTCGCTCCTACCCTTTGGCTTTTATCCAGTATCATTTCTTCATAGCGGTTTTCAGATGCTATGACACGACGGGTTTTCTGTACCCGTAACGAATCATACCCGGTAAGCACATCTTTATCAACCGATGTCCAAACCGTATCTTGTACCGTAGCCCATTTCACAGCAGTATTAAAGTTACGGGTATCGCTACCGGCAGGTATGCGGGTTATGGTAACATTGCAGGTACGCTTACCACGTGTAGTATTGTTAAACCTGAATACGTAAACTGATTTATCAATTACGGTAAACTCCTTTTTCTCTTCCTTAATATTTTGTCCTTTGTATTTTAATACATCAGGATATTGAAGCACACTTACTTCCGCCAATGAAGCGCCTTCAGCTTTTAAAGTAAGAATAACGCGATCTCCGGCAGCAAAGCCGTACATTACTTCTTCGGTTTTATTTCCCTCAAGCTTTATCTGGAGTTCTGCTACTGTAATCTTTTGCCCGTAACAAAGGCTGCCCATAAAAAGGCATAATGCTAATAACTTTTTCATCTATAATTACAGCTTTTTAGCTTCGTTCCAAAATACATCCATCTCGGCAAGGGTCATATCGGCAAGTGATTTACCCATTTCAGCAGCTTTACCCTCAAGATAGGTAAAACGCTTTATAAATTTCTTATTGGTGCGTTCTAAGGCATCTTCAGGATTTATTTTCAAAAACCGTGCATAATTTATCAGGGAGAACAATACATCTCCAAATTCGTCTTCTATTTTATCCTGATCGCCATTTACAACTTCCTCATGGAACTCAGCTATCTCTTCCTGCACTTTTTCCCAAACCTGTCCCGGTTCTTCCCAGTCGAAACCCACTCCGCGGGCTTTATCCTGTATGCGGCTGGCCTTAACCAATGCAGGCAGGCTCTTAGGCACACCTTCGAGCACTGATTTTTTGCCTTCTTTCAGCTTAAGCTTTTCCCAGTTCTGTTTCACCTGTTCTTCATCTTCCACAACCACATCGCCATAAATGTGTGGATGACGGTGTATTAGCTTATCGCAAATACTGTTAGCCACATCGGCAATATCAAAATCACCGGTTTCACTACCTATTTTTGAATAAAATACGATGTGTAGTAGTATATCGCCCAGTTCTTTTTTTATCTCCTGTAGATCATTATCAAGAATGGCATCACCCAGCTCATAAGTTTCCTCTATGGTAAGGTGGCGAAGGCTTTGCAGGGTCTGCTTTTTATCCCACGGACATTTTTCGCGCAGATCGTCCATAATGTCGAGCAGGCGGTTAAAAGCGTCAAGTTGTTGCTGGCGTGTGTTCATGGCTGAAAAATTTGTTGTAAAAATAAAAAATCCCGATGCGATTTACAGTCCTTTGTGATTTATTTTATCACTCCAAGTAATGAAAGTACTTCAGCAGTAATCGTATTTTCATGCAATAGACTTACAATTTCTTTACTAATAAAGTAATCGGGAATTTTTTTAAACGCGGATTGATTTGTAAACAATATTCTACCTTTCTTGTAAGCTAACCAGAATTCTGAATGTTCTCCTGTCAAATAATTAGTACCGCCATGGCATTCGCGATTTTCAAGTGGAATCAAACGACTGAAATCAAAATCGAAAGTTATGGTTTCAATTTCGTCAAAAACAACAAAACAGAGATTTACAAATGAACCTGAATTTCTGTTTAATAATAGATCTTTTCCTCCTTCCATGATAATAAGGTTTCCAAAAGCTACAACCATTTTATTATCAATAAGCTTTATATCTCCAACAATAGCTTCGGCACAATTAATCCTTCTTACTTCTTCTGTTATGTAATACATTATTGTTGATTTTTGTGCAATATATACTAAATAAAAAAATCCTGCTGCATTTTACCGCAACAGGACTTTTGTATAAACTAAGATTGTAAATTATTCTTATTCGTCTGCGCTTACTTCTTCAGCAGGTGCTTCAGTAGCTTCGGCAGCAGGCGCATCTTTGCTTACAAGGCCTTTAGCCTGAAGCATGTTGTACCAGTTAAGTATCTTCTTAATATCAGAAGCGTATACCCTGTCTTCGTCAAACTCAGGAAGTGCCTCCCTGAAATAAGTTTCAAGCTTGGCATTGTCTTCTTTGTGAGAAATTGCCGGGCCATTATCTTCTTTTTCAGCGATATTACGGAATACTTCACTAAGACGTATTTCGCCATCATACGTATATACCGATATTTCAGAAAGCAGGCTTACGTTACTCCTTAGGCCTACAGTTACTTTTTTTCCGTCTATAAGCGACTCAGCCACAAAACCGGTACGGGTCTGCAGTTTCAGTTCATAAAGCCCCGGTTTACCCGAAATGGCTAATATTTTTTCTATACTCATTATACAGTGTTTTTCTCAGTCTTAAAAATTAAGGACGGCAAATATCTAATGTTTGCCTTTAAAAACAAAAATTATCTGCCTTTTTTGGCAATAAATTTCATTTTATAATCAGGCCTTGTTTTACCCTCCATTATATTCTGGAGCTTCTTATTTATCAAACGCTTTTTTAACGCAGATAGTCTGTCTGTAAACAAAATTCCTTCAATATGGTCGTACTCATGCTGTATAACCCTGGCTATAAGGCCATCATAAACATCGGTATGTTTATTAAAATCTTCGTCGTAATACTCTATGGTTATCCTTTCATGGCGGTATACATCCTCACGTACTTCCGGAATACTAAGGCAACCTTCATTAAAGCCCCACTCCTCACCATCTTCCTTAAGGATTACCGGATTTATAAGTGCTTTTTTAAATGTAGAAAGCTGCTGGCGTTCTTCTGCACTCAAATCTTCATCTTCACCAAAAGGCGTAGTATCAATAACAAAAAGCCTGATAGCCAAACCGATTTGCGGCGCAGCAAGGCCAACACCATGTGCATTGTACATGGTTTCAAACATATCAGCTATAAGCTGTTTCAGGTTAGGATAATCCTGCGATATATTTTCGCCTTTTTTTCGCAATACGGGATCGCCGTATGCAATAATAGGTAGTACCATAATCGTGTGTGTTAAAACCATGCCCATGGCACAGCCTTGTTAAGCCGCAAAAATAGCAAATAATTACAACATTACCGTACCAACTGTAAATGCTAAATTTTTGTGAGAATTCACGGCAATATTACAAAGCCAAATTTTGCATTATGTACCTTTGCATTTATACTTATATGATACAACGCGTACGCCTATTTACCGAAAATGCTTACTTTACCCGTGCTCTTATTGTTACGGTATCGGCTGTATTGCCTGTACTTGTGCTTAAACAATTTGGCCACTTTGAAGTTGGCTTTACAATTGCCTTAGGGGCGTTCTTAACCTACCCTTCTGATATTCCAAGCAACTGGCAGCAACGGGTGAAAGGGCTTTGTACTGCAGCTGCAATAATATCGGGCAGTACACTTTTAGTAAACATACTACATCCTCTGCCCTGGCTTTTTTACCCTGTAATTACAGCACTTATTTTTTTCCTGTCCATGATCTCTGTATATGGGCAAAGGGCTACTATGGTCTCATTTTCGGGCTTACTGGCTATAGCATTAGGCACAGGCCATATTCAGCAGGGGCCTGAAGTATTTATTTATGCAGGCGAAGTGTTGGCAGGTTCACTTTTTTACACCTTGTTATCACTTACATTTAACTACCTGAACCCACATCGGTATAGCGAACTCCAGATAGCAGATTGCCTAAAACTCACAGCCAAGTACATGAAGCTTCGAGGCGATTTATGGGATGCTAACGCCGAACGGGAAAGCATCATTAGCAAACAACTGCACCTTCAGGTAGATATTAATACTACCCATGACAACCTTAGGGAAATACTGATACGCAGTCACAGCTCGGCAGGTACAAACAACAAAAGCCGCCGCATGCTTATGGTTTTCATTTCTCTTATGGAAATTCTTGAGTTGGGGCTTTCTACTCCATTCGACCACAGCAAGATGTATGAAAAATTTGGTAAAGATTCCAAAGTTCTTGCCATATACCAAAAGCTTGCCTACGATATGGCGGCAACATTAAAAAGACTTGGAAAAAACCTGGAAAACCACAAACAATATCTTCCTAAAAACGATCTTTCGAAAAATCTTGAGGCATTGTCTCTGGCGATTTCAGAATATGAAACCGGGACAAGCAACAACGACGACGCCGAAGGTGTGTGGATGCTTCTTAATGTGTTACACTATGCTGAAAAGCAAATAGAAAAAATCAAATTTATAGAACGGGTATTTGCGCAAAATCTTTCTTTTAAAGAAATGCCCGAACAACGCAGGCGCGACTTGGAAAAATTCCTGACACCAGAAAATTATATGCTGAGTACTTTAAGGGAAAACCTTACCTTTAGCAGTACCATCTTCAGGCACTCATTGCGCTTAACCCTTACCATAGCAATCGGTTTTATTATAGGGAACCTGTTCCCTTTTCAGAATATTTATTGGATACTGCTTACCATTGTAGTTATCATGCGCCCGGGATATGGTCTTACTAAGCAGCGTTCATACCAACGTATAGTAGGTACTGTGGCAGGTGGAATTATTGCATTTGCACTTTTATACTTTATACATTCGCCTGAAATAATAGGAACACTCTCTATCATCTGCATGCTTTTAGGTTTTACCTTTACAGCAATTAACTATAGCATAGGAGCCACATTTGTAACCATTTATGTTATATTACTTTACTCATTACTTACACCTAATATTAACGGTGTAATTCAGTACAGATTTATAGATACTGCCGTGGGTGCAGTACTGGCGTTTATAGCTAATTACTTCTTTTGGCCTTCTTGGGAGTTTATAAGCCTGCCCAAATATATTAAGAGCGCGATAGAAGCAAACAGGGACTACCTAATAGAAATTTCCCGCTTTTACAATAATAAAGGTGATGTAACTACTGGGTATCGCTTGGCACGTAAAAATGCTTTTGTTTCGTTAGGCAACCTGATGCAAAGCTATCAGCGCATGGCTCAGGAACCTAAAAGCAAACAAAAGCAGCAGCAACAGATTTATAAAATAGCAGTACTGAACCATACCATGCTTTCATCTCTGGCATCTATGGGTACGTATATACAATCGCATAAAACAACATCGGCAAGTAAAGCTTTTAATGTAGTGGTAGAAACTATAATAAAAAACCTTGAGCACGCCGTATCGCTAATGGATATGGAAAACAGGATTGAAACAGCGTTACTAAATAACAACGACGAACTGGCAATGCGATTTACCGAACTTAAAAATATACGTGCTGAAGAGTTAAAAGAACTGGAACTGACCAATGAGCAGGAATTTAGATTGCGTATGGAAGAAGCCCAACTGGTTATAGAACAACTTGTATGGCTAAACAGCCTCAGTGAACGAATAGTAAAGGCGGTTAAGAACCTTGAAACAGTAAAATAGATATATTTTTAAAACACAAAGAGAGGCTTTATAGCCTCTCTTTGTGTTTTATATGATTACCTGTTAATGGTTAATTTTTAAAGCGACATCAGATTGTTTACGAACCGTAGCTAACAATTCTGGATTTTCATTAAGCGACTGCCCGTAAGATGGAATCATCGTCTTTAGTTTAGTCTGCCAATCTGTAGTTTTTATCTGAGGGAAACAACGCTCCATAACATCAAGCATTACAGTTACAGCGGTACTTGCACCCGGCGAAGCCCCAAGTAGTACAGCAAGCGAACCATCTGCACTATTTATTACTTCTGTACCAAATTCAAGCTTACCTCCCGCCTGTTCATCTTTTTTAATAACCTGTACACGCTGACCTGCAATTTCAAGTTTCCAGTCTTCCATCTTTGCATCCGGAAGATATTCCTTAAGGGCTTCAAGCCTATCCTGAGGACTTTGAGTTACTTGCTGAATAAGATACTTTGTAAGCGGCAGGTTATGATACCCTGCTGCAAGCATTGGTTTAATGTTACCTAAATTTATTGATGTAAATAAATCAGCATAAGACCCCTGCTTAAGGAACTTGGTACTGAAACCAGCATAAGGACCAAAAAGTAGTTCTTTTTTACCGTTAATCATACGGGTATCCACGTGCGGAACCGACATAGGTGGTGCTCCTACCGATGCTTTACCGTATACTTTAGCATTATGCTTTTCTATGAGTTCTTCATTAACACACTTCAGCCACTGTCCACTTACCGGGAAACCGCCATAGCCTTTACCTTCCGGTATGCCCGATTTTTCAAGCAGATGTAAAGATCCTCCACCTGCGCCTATAAATACAAACTTGGTAGTTACAGCTGCCTTATCTGCGGTAGTAACGTCTTTAACCTTAATTTTCCATCCGGTACCATTTCGCTTAATGTCTTTTACCTGCTTACCGTAATAAATGTTTACACCTTTCTGGCTACCCAACCAAGCAAACAGGTTACGGGTTAGTTCTCCAAAGTTAACATCGGTACCCATGCTCATTTTGGTAGCCGCAATAGCCTCTCCTTCTTTACGGCCTTCCATAACAAGCGGAATCCATTGCTTCAGGGTTTGGGTGTCTTCAGTATATTCCATAGCACTAAACAAAGGAAACTTGCTTAGTGCCTCATACCTTTTTTTAAGATACGTAACATTCTCAGCACCCCACACAAAACTAAGGTGTGGTATGGGTCTGATAAAGTTTTCAGGATTGTTTAGCAGTCCTTTTTGTATAAGGTACGTCCAGAATTGCTTAGACTGTTCAAACCATTCGGCAATACGTACTGCCTTAAACGTTTCTATTGTTCCGTCTTTAAGTTCTGGAGTATAATTAAGCTCACAAAAAGCTGAGTGACCGGTACCTGCATTGTTCCAAGCATCGCTGCTTTCGGCAGCAGCCACATCAAGTTTTTCATAAATATTGATTGTTACTTCAGGCATTAATTCCTTTAAAAACACACCTAAAGTGGCGCTCATAATACCGGCGCCTATAAGAACCACTTCGGGTTCTTGTTGCTTATCAGTTGACATCAGCTATTTTTTGAAAAAACAAATTTACAGCGAAAACATCAAAGAATTATTATAAAATCGCTGCTTATATTGTGGAATATATATTTTTAACAAAATTCAAAAAATTACAACTATTTTTTTTGAGATAAATAATCCTGAAGCAAAATCGTTGCAGAAATTTCATCAATTAAGCCTTTATCTTGCCTTTGTTTCTTTTTAAGTCCTCCCGTAAGCATGGCGTTAAATGCTAATTTGCTTGTAAAGCGCTCATCTATCCTTATTATTTCAATTTCAGGAAACTGTACTGCAAAATCAGCTACAAACTTCTCTATCATACCCGCACTTTCAGATGGAAGGCCATTCATTTGTTTTGGCTCACCTACCACTACCCCAATAACTTTCTCCTTTTTAAAATAATCCGTGAGAAATGTAAATAACTTGGGGGTGTCTACCGTAGTAAGCCCAGAAGCTATTAGTTGCAATTCATCTGTAACCGCTATTCCGGTTCTCTTTGCTCCGTAATCTATGGCAAGTATGCGTGGCATATTTCTTAAATTTAAGAATACAAAGATACTTTTTTATCTGCCTGAAATACTTATTGAATCCTACTGAAGTCCTCCACCGCTTTTTTTGCGTATTCACGCGCTAAAGCGGCAACAATTCTTTTCGCGCTTGTATTTTTTTCAAGGCTATTATCTTTTATAAACTTTTGCGACGTACATTGAAATTGGTTTTGAAGTTCGCTGATAAAAGATTCAAGCTTGGCTCCACGGTTAGAAACATAAAGGCTTCTGCTAAACTTTTTATAAAATGATCTTTTCGTTTCAGCACATGCCTTTTCGAGCTCCCCTTTAAGCATCTCAATGTTAAAACTCATATTACAGGTCTACGTTAATTTCGAGATGTCAAAATAAACACAGTTCACCCAGTTTACTGTTACAATATTTTACAACAAAACAATAAAGTTTGTCGGCTCCGTTTCCTCTATAGCAACTTACCATAGTCATCAAGGCATAGTTTGGCATGCCCGCGGGCTATTTTTCTTATGCGTTTTATTGCTTCAGTATTGTCTGTCAATTTGTTTTTTTCAATAAAGCCCTGTTCCACCTTTTCAAAATTGGTCTTTATAAGATCCAAAAATGTCTCAAGCCTTCCCGAACCGTTATAATACTCGGTTTTGTATACGACCGAGAGCTGTGTGATTACATCCCTACAAGTGCAATCAAAATCTTTTTCAAGTGCAATATAGTCCATAACATTTAGATTTTAGTAAGAATATATGCACTAAGTTATATGTTTTTTTAGGGCAAATCTTATAAAGAAATACTAAGGTTGTTATAACGTTTCTTAAAAAGAAATAGGACTGCCTTTTTTTGGCAGCCCTATCATTTTGGGTATGTTATTTAATAGCAACCGTTAGTAAACGATACGCTTGGTTACTTTACCGTTTACGGTATCTACCTCTATAATAAGCACCTGCTGCTCTGCAGTG
>NZ_JBKJHC010000013.1:0-135177 GCF_046613565.1 Flavobacterium sp. RHBU_3
TATAAAAATAAATTTCAAAAACAGCATCAAGATTCAAATTAGCAATTACAATCTTTTTTTGTGCTTTATAAAACTCATAATCGGGTGCTTTAAAGCCTTCGATGTTGAAAAGCTTGGATGAATCAAACTTCTTTAAGATTTCCTTAGAAGAATTTCCTTCAATATCTGATATGCCAAAAGCAGAGAGGTTTATTTTACATTGACCTATCGAGATTTGAAATAGCAGGATAAACAATATTGAGAGATAAAATTTCATGGTTTAATTTTTTGGATAGTCTATTTAATAATCCTGTATTTTTCTTCTGGGTCATTGGGTAGCGCTACTTTAATATCTTCCCGATATATAGCACCTGCCCATACATAATGTATTTTGTTGTACTGCTCGGTTAGCTGCAAATTTTTTGTAAATGAATTAGCAGTTATACTATAAACGATGTACGGACTGTATGCGCTAACGTGTTCAGATATCATTTCGGGTTCGTTGTGGCAAATAAGTTCGGCTTTGTTATCGTTGTCCAGGTCTTTAAATGCTATGGGAGTTTCCAGTTCATTATCGTGCAAAAGATGTGTCTTAGAACCCTCTATGCTTATCAGGGTTATCTCATCATATCCTGTTCCGTAGAAGAAGCCGAAAAGCAGTAAAATAGTGTGGTTTTTTTCGGTGCGCACGAAAACAGACTGAGAGGCTACAGCGTTTTTGTTTTCTTTCAGGAAATCGGCAGGAATGTTATCCCATATATCTATAGGAATGTAGCTTGTGTTGCAGCTTCCTGTTATATCCAGCTTGGTGTACCTGCCGGGATCTTCCCGGGTTAGCACTTCATATAGGGTAAGTTTGTTCTTCCCGGTTGGGAGTACTATGGTTTCTGTTTTTTGCTTGTTTTGTGCGTTGCAAAGCAAAACGGTAAGTAAGGTGAGTATATAGAAGTTCCGCTTCATATCCGGGTTGGTTAAAACCCAAATATAAACAATCTGCCATTTGCAAAAACAGCCTGGTAAAAATAACCCGTAAGCGGGGTGTGGAGCTACGCTATATGCCGTTTGCGTACACCTATAGCCAGGTTTGCTATAAACAGCAATTGTGCTGCTGTAGCTACCGTAATAAGCCAAAAGGAAACTATTTCTATTTTCCATTCGGGCAGGGCTACAAGCAGTATGGCATTTATCAGTACGCACCCCAGTGTTATTATGGTGTGTGTAAGCGTAAGGCTGCTGTTTAAGGGCATTTTTAGCCTGTTGGCAAGGTAGTACCCCAGCGCGATAACAAAAAGCGCTATTTTAAAGAAAATGGCAAGTTCAAACTTGTCCAGGGAAATAAAAGTATTGCTGAAGCTTAGGCTTACAAAGCGTTCTTCGGCAAATGCGCTGATAAAAAGCGCGTAAAGCAGCGTAAAAAAAGACGACGTTAAAAATAATAACGCCGTGTAGTTTTTACCTAAAAATGAATTGTTCACTTTAGTAAAGGTTTAGATGGGCGGTGCAAGTTAATGAAAAACCCAAATATATCTTTTGTAAAGTGCCGCTTTAACGAATTTGATTAAATTCCTTCCTTTTTACGCTCTTTAATGTACTCATTTAGTACTTTCCCGTACTTAGAAGCGGCCACTTTTGGTGTCATGCTTTTAGAAATCGTATCCAGGTATTTCAGGTTTATATCCGGAATTTCTTTCAGTACTATGTACGGCGCTACTTCATACTTGCCGTTGTTCAGGGCATAGTTTGCAGTAAACAGGTAACGGCGTTTTGTGTTGCTGTCCATGGCTTTAGATATACTGTCCAGCCTTGTGGCATTGCCTTGTTTTGTGGCTTCCATATTTTTGGCTACCAGTTCCAGGTTCATGTCGGTATAGCGGCGGATGGTTTTTTCGTATTCGGCAAATTTATCCTGGTTAGGGCCTGCCTTTATCTTAGCTTGCGCATAAAAATAGTCGAGCTTGGTATCTATGGTTACGTTGCCCGGTTCGGCAAAAAACATCAGGTTGTCGTCTATACTTTCGGTAGTACCACGGTCTATAACCAGGTACAGCATATCTGGGCTATCCATTTTTAGGTGGCTCTCAAATTTAGAGTCGCCGTCTACATTTATGGTATCTATAGTTACCAGTGTAGAGTCGTTGTATTTTTTAATAAACAGCCTACCCTGTTTAAAACCCTTAATATTTCCTGTTATATGTACGTTTGTGTCGCCATGGTCTTCTTTTTTACAGGCTGTAAAAAGTGTAAGGGCGGCCACTACTGCAAGTATCTTTTTCATCTTTGTGTTTGTATGTTAAAAAACCAGCGCAAAGTAATAAAAATTATGTTTTATATTATACCGATAACGTTTTTTTGTGGAATGGATAAAGTATTATATTAGTCTGAAAAATATTACCTGATTATGGGCAAACGCAAAAATAAATTTTCATCTAATATTCGGGGTGGTGCTCCCAGTGGTTATGCAGGGTTATATTTTATTGCTATACTTACAGGTGTGGCAATGATGTATTTTTCTGACACAACAGAACATGATGATTTGTTTTTACTAAATCTGTTAGGTTGGTTCATGCTTATTTTCGGACTTGCAAAGTTAGTACCGGAACTACGGCCGCTGATGGATAAATATTTCCCGTTGCCCGGAGTAAAAAGCAGTGATGAAAGTAGTGCTTTTGGTGTTGTAAAAAACATTTTTGCTGCACTTATGGTGCTTAGTGTTGTTTTTCTTATTTTTCAGGTTTATATCATCCGAAATACTTTTGGTGGGGCAAAAGTAGCTATGCTGTCTGCCCTGGCAGCTGTGCCGGTGTGGTTAATAATGTTGTTTGTTATTGGTAAGTTGTTGCCGGGAATTTATTCCGATGGAGACCGCAGGTTTAAAATTGTATTCCATGCACTGGTATTTTTCACATCTATAGGTGCAATTAGTGTGCCTTTTATAAATAGCCAATTTGCCGATGTGCGTGTTGAGTACAACAGTTACAGGGTGGCAAATACTTATACCACATCCGGCAAGCATAATGATGTATACCATATAAACATATATACAACCGGGGGAGAGAAGGAAAGTTTTATTGTTAAAGAGCCTTTATTTAGGGAGGCTACAAAACGTGGCTCGGTAACCTTGTGTACCCGTAAAGGCTATTTTGGTTATTTAATTATACAAAAGTAAAAGGAAATAGGGCATAATCAAAAATGGCTGCACCACACGGTACAGCCATTTTTTTTGGAATATCTGGAAATAGGGGCAGTTATAGTTTTATAAGCTTCAGGGTACTGTGCGTATTGCCTTGTTGTGCTTCTATAAAATAAGTACCGGCCGAAAGGCTTGCAGTATCTATAGTAGTTTGCAGCGCGCCGTTATATGCTTTGCTAAGCAGTACTTTTCCGGTAATATCATAAATCTTTACCGTGTCTATACCGTTAACCGAGGTAATGTTTACACGCCCCGTAGCCGGGTTAGGGTATAGGGTAAAGGCTTTTGGGGTAACGGTGGCGGTGCTAAGCGCGGTAACAAATTCGGTAGTAAAGGTGTTTGTTTCTACCACAGGGTTAAAGTCGAAATATATTCCTGCCGATGCCGGTATCATGTCGCCTGCCTGTATGCCCGGTAGGGGTTTTACCTTAAAGTATACATAGCCGTTGCTTCCTGCCTCGTCGTCCTGGGCAGCGGGTAGCATTATATCGTTAAATTTCCAACTCAGGTTACTGCCGGTACGGTCCAGTTCGTAACTGTGGCTGCTGCTTAGCATGGTAAGGGTAGAAGCGTCTATCTGTGTGTCCAGTACTTCTTCTATGCGTACATTGTGTGCCGGGGCAGTACCCAGGTTCTGGAAACGTATGGTGTAATACAGGTAGTCGTTCTCGGTAAATGTAGCCGCTATAATTTCGCGCCCGTGCGATTCGGTAATGTCATTCGGGTCGTAAGAAGCTACAATTTCCTGTGAAAGTTCCGAAAGGTTATTTGTAGGGTTTACATCGTCGGCAACCGGGGTTATAGACGCCGAGCAACTGGTAAGCTGACCTAATGTTACTGTAGGTATGGCGGGTACATCCATATACACGGTTACGTATCGTATTTCTAACGGGGCAAGGTCTGTAAAAGGCAGTTCAAAGCCATAAAGTGTTATTATCGCATCGGGAGATGAAACACTTGTTATGGTAAAAGCATTGTCTTTTGTAAAAGCTACGGTGCCCGAAACGGTTTCAGGGCCAAGGTTGGTATAGGCCACTGTAAGGTGGTGGCTAAAGCCAGCCGCAGGGCTACCCCACGAAGCTATAAGGTTAACGCTAAGATCCTGGTACGACTGAATTATTGATATGGGGAATTCATAGGTTTGTATGCTGCCCGGTGCCTGTGGGTTTATGTCCTGGTACGATGCCGGACTCACCGAATAGTAACTGGTATAAGGCTCCGGTATGCTGTAGCTAAAGTCGTAACTGGCTGCAGGGTCTTCGTTATAAATAGTAAAGAAACCGTCTGAGTCGTTAACTTCATGCACTGTTCCGCTGTTGTTTGCTTCGTAGCTTATAACACCAAAAGGGAAGTTGGTTTCGTTTGCATCACGTACGCCGTTTGCATTCGCGTCTATAAAGGCATTTATATTAATGCCTGAACAGCCTATAACACCCGTGCCGTTTAATGCGTTTTCTATAGTGATAAAGCCTGGACTGCCATTAAAATTCGTTATCATTAAAAGGTAGTATTCACCGGCCTGTGCATTAGATATATCTAATTGCTCTGTTGCCGATGCAGAATAGCTACAGTCAACTATATTATTGCTTCCGGCATTGTTACACATTCCTTCCGGAGAGCTGTAAGGGCCATAGCAAATAAAATCCACATCTATAGGAGTGCCATTTTCAGAAACCTGGTTCATTATAAATGCAAGTGGTCCGCTTTCTGCAATACTAAAATAAAACCACACAGGATTAGGTTGTGAGCCAAGGCATCCATAGGTTGAGATAGGGGTTGTTTGTGCAGATGTACCTGTTGTATTAGGAAATGGTATTCCTAATGACCCGCATAGTGAGTAGGCTTCCTCGCACAGGGCTGCATTTTGGGCAGAAACAATAGAACTTACGGCAAGAAACAGGAGAAGTAAGAATTTTTTCATATCTGTAAGGTAAAGGTTTGTTCTTGTTAGATGTGAATTTACGTAAAAGGTTGCGTGTATATGCAAAAAAAATCCTGCAACATGTGCAGGATTTTAAAATTTTAAGAAAAGTGATGCGGATTATCCTTTTAGCCATGCATTGCGCAGTTCGGTTTTAGAGGCATCGGTTCCTTTCCATGTATTTACTTCTTCACTTGGTAGTACTATTTTGCCTTTTACCACCTGTTCTTTACCATCGTGTTTTATTTTTACGCTGATGTCTTCGCCACCTTTCCAGCCTATACTCAGGGTTATCAGGTCGTAAATGTTATCCAGGTTATAAGCAGTACCGTTTATTTCAAGCAGGGCATCGTTTTTCTGTATACCAAGTGTTTTAAAGAAAGCATTTGGCTCCAGGTCTGGTCTTAAAAGGATTGTTTTGGTAGCACGGTCTACAGTAATTGTAGGCTCCTGCATGTTTATAAGGAACGGGTTTCCTGTTTTGCTGGTTTTAGCTTCGGTTACACCCATTTTAGCAAAAAACTGCTCGTAAGGTATAGGCGTGTTACCCGATACGTATGTTTTAAAGAACTCGCCTACGGCAGGGTAGGTAATAGAAGTTATCTTGTCAAAAAGTTCACTGTCGTTAAACGGCTTGTTGTTACCGTATGTTTTGCTCAGTTCGCTCATAAGGCTAAGTATGCCACGTTTGCCGTTGCTCTGCTCGCGCAGGGTAATATCAAGGCACATGGCTATAAGCGCACCTTTTTCGTATACGTTGTTGTACTGGTCTTTGTAGCCTGCCTCAAGTACGTTTTTACTCATTACGGTAAACGGCATGGTGTCATTATACTTGCGTGAGTGGGCTATCTTTTCTGCCATACGGTTATAAAATGCCTCTTCGTCTATAAGCCCCTGGTTAATCTGGAACAGGTTTGCAAAGTACTCGGTAATACCTTCGTACATCCACAGGTGCTCACTCATTTTAGGGTTGTTAAAGTCGAAATACTGAATCTCTTTACTGTGTACGCTAAGCGGCGTTACAATATGGAAGAACTCGTGCGATACTATGTCTTTAAAGTTTTCGGCAAGTTCCTCTATGTCCATAATTTCTGGCATTACCACTGTAGTACAGGTAGGGTGTTCCAATGCACCAAAACCGTTGGCATCATTATCTCCCATTTCAGAAAGGTAGATAAGCACTGCATATTTTTTGTTGCTGTTTATAGGGCCAAGGAATTTCTTCTGGGCGCGCATGGTTTTTTCCAGCATCGGGGTTACATCGGCAGCTTTTACTTTTCCTGTAGGCGAGTATACCGCTATGATTATCTCCATACCGTCTGCGGTAAAGGTGGTATAATCAGGCTTGCTGTACATAACCGGGAACTCGGTAAGCTCGTGGTAACGCGATGTTTTAAACTCATCTACAGTGTTAGATGCATTGCTGTCGGTCATGCTTGTAGCACCCCAAAGCTCAGCCGGGTGTGTTACGGTTACAGTATACGGAGTTTCGGTTTTTCCTTCAAAGTAACCTACAAACCCGTGGGTGTTCAGCATAAAGTTTTTACCCGCATCAATATTAGTACCTGCAGGAGAAAAGATAGGATCTTCCTTTTCTTTTTCGTTATCATAGCTGTCGTTTACCAGGTAGGTAATCTTAGCCAGCTTTTTAGCATCTTCTATTTTCCACGAGTTAACATCGGGCTGGGTTACGGTAAGTTCCTTGCCTTTTTTGTCATAAGCCTTAAGGCCTTCTATAAAAGTACCATAGTTGTCTGCGCTATAAGTTCCCGGTACGGTTTTCGGGATAAAGTATGTTACCGTAGCTGTTTTTACAGGATCGGGTATTACTGTTACCTGGACTTTGTCGTCCTTAACATTGGTAAGGTCTATAGCTACCTTAATGTCGCCGCCCTTTTGGGCATAAGTAAGGCCGCCCAGGGTAAGGGACAGAGCCAGTGTACAGATGAATTTATTCATAGTTTATGTTTTCTTGCCAATAAGTATTGGTAATGGCTTTTTTGTTACGGCTAAAGATAAAAAAAATACCCGCAGTAATTTTGCGGGTACTATTTTATAGTTAATTCTTTGAATTGTATGTAATTGCAGGGTTAATTTCCTGAAGCAATTGTATAAACCCCTCCTTATCTTTTGGCGAAACCAGAAGATATCCCCTGGCATGCCTTATTTCCATGCGGTCTAACGAAGCCGCCGGGGCACTCAGCGGGTTGCTGGTGTCTTTTATTGTGGTAATGGTATTTATGTCAATAGGCTTATAGCCAAAGAACCATACATAAGCCCGTAGCGTACTTCCGTTTATGGTATAGCGCGTGGTGCGCAGGAGTAATAATACAAGCACAAAAAGCGCAGGCATTATTAAAATGGCTACCCAGTCTTTTTCTTCCTCTGCCAGCATGGTAACCAATGCCGGAAGCATACCTACTGATAAAAGGATTATAAGCTCAGGGCCAATCTTCGAACGGAAAACTTTTGGCATTTTAATGAGTTTATAACCACAAATTGCACCGACTCGTATACATTGTTACTTGCAAGGCCAGTGCAATTTGTGGTGTTGTAAAACTTTATTTTGTTTGTTGTACTATCCAGTCGCCTACTGTTTTCAGGGCAACGGGAGCAAAGGTTTCTTCTATTTCGCCATACTCTGTAGGTGCGCCGGTGGTGCTGGTCTGGAACAGGTGGTTAAGCCCTTCCAGTTCTACAGTGGTTACCTTTTTATTACCGCTTTTTGCAGCAGCACGTTTTATAGCCTCAAGATTGGCTTTAGGCGCTACCTGAACGTCTTTACTGCCGTTTATGGCCAGTAACGAGCATTTTACCTTTTCCAGTGTAGGGTAGGGGTTGTAGCGGATAAAGTTAAGGTACCATGGTGTGGTAAGGTCGCCTATCTGCATTTCTATGTATTGCGATGCCTGCGCCTCAGGTATCCCCTTAGATATAAGCAACGGCTTCAGGTCTTTGTTAAACGCTGCCTGAAGGCGGGTTTTTAATATCCCGGTGTTTTCTTCCTGCTTTACAAGGTCATAAGCAGTACGGTTTATGGCGCCCAGTTTTTTTAGTTCCTCTTCGGGCATACCATTCGCCTTGCCTATAAGGTAGTTTTGCAGCATCATCAGCTCATCGCCCGGTATTGCGGTACCGGCAAGCAATACTACAAAAGCTACGTCGGGGTTTTTTACGGCTACTATAGGCGCCACAATACCACCTTCGCTGTGGCCTGCAAGGCCTATTTTCTTAGCGTTTATTTCCTTGCGGGTTTTCAGGTAGTTAAAAGCAGCCTCTGCATCGGTCGCAAAATCTTCGGTAGTAGCGGTGGCGTATTTCCCGGTACTCTTTGCTGTGCCCCTGTCGTCATAGCGCAGTACAGCTATTCCCTGACGGGTAAGGTAGTCTGCCAGTACCAGGAAAGGCTTATGGTCTAAAATCTCCTCATTACGGTCTTGTGCGCCGCTGCCTGTAATCAGTATTACGGCAGGGTAGTTACTGCCGCCCTGTTTTGGCAGGGTAAGTGTTCCGGCAAGGGTAAGGCCTGCCTTAGTATTTTGTATGCTAACTTCTTCTTCGTAGTACGGATACGGCTTTTTAGGCTCCTGCGGACGCTTGGGCGGTACAGCCTCAACCTTTTCGCGACTAAAGTTAAGATCCATAGGGTAATTGTTCTGGGTAAAGGTGCCCTTAATGGTTTTACCTTCCAGTGTGCCTTTATAGTTAATGCCACCTGCGGGTATGCCCCACACCAGTGTGTTGTTTTCAAAATCTATAGTGGTTACCGGTATACCGTTGGCGCCCTGGTCCGGGCTGTCCATGGTGGCGGTGTATCCTTTTTCAGCTTTTGTAATGTGCAGGTTTATATGTAATTGCCCGCCGGGAAAGCTAAGTAATGAAAACCAGTCGCCCGTAATATCCTGGGCCTGTAGTGCAGCACTAAACATAAGTACCGCAGTAAGTAAAAATTTTTTCATGTTGAATTAGTATGGAATGTTGTATATCAATAGTTTCGAAATCACTTCTGCTGCAATAACCGCAGCAACAAATACCAGCACCTGCGGGGTGGTTTTTACATTGGCCGCTACACGGTAGCCGTGGTACAGCAGTGCCATGGCCCAAACCAGCAGTGCCATAGAAACAATACCCAGTACCGACAGTAACCCTAACGCCACCGGATCCATTTTTGTTATATCAGCCCCGGCATTAATAATGTTCTCTGTGGCGCGGCCCAGGTA
The DNA here is from genome assembly GCF_046613565.1 of Flavobacterium sp. RHBU_3. Taxonomy (NCBI): domain Bacteria; kingdom Pseudomonadati; phylum Bacteroidota; class Flavobacteriia; order Flavobacteriales; family Flavobacteriaceae; genus Flavobacterium; species Flavobacterium sp. RHBU_3. The sequence continues at coordinate 9,311 of NZ_JBKJHC010000013.1, forward strand.
TCCGCCTATATTTGTTAGCGGAAGCAGGTAAAACAACGCGCGCGATACTAATGCTGCATTCAGCACATCAATAAAACGTACGCCCTTGTTTATGCTTTTGCCTATGGCAAACAACAGCGCCGAAAGCACAAGCGTGTTCAGGAGGTTGTCTGCAAGCGGTTGCCACCACATTACGGTGTCAGACAGGTGCATGTCTATAATGCCGTCAAACCGTGCCGAGAACGGTACCGCTATAGCACTTCCTATTAGTAGTGCAATGCTGCCGGAGAAGAATAATTGTTTTTCGCTGAATTTTTCAAAAGGGTTGTAAATCAGTTTGTTCATTGGCTTTTAGTTTTGCTTGTTGGCTTTTATTTTCAGGATGAGGTCGTCCAGGCGGTTGCGCACGGTGGGGTAACTTACGCCTGTAATTGCGGCCATTTCCTTAAGGCTGCCACCGTTTATAACAAACTGCACTATAAAATCCTGTTCGTCGGCACTTAGCCGCGCCAGTGGCGGCAGGCTGAATGCACCCGATACCTGCGTACTGCAATCTGGGCAGGCCAGTTGCGACACATGCAGTGCACCCTGGCATCCAGGGCACTGGGTAGGGAGTTTTGGTGTGGTCATTTTAATTTTGTTTACTCAAAGATAAATAAAATTAAAATATGTTTTAATAAAAATGAAAAATACTTTAAAGTTGAAGGTTTTGAAGCGGTAAGGTGGAGATGGGGATTTTTGTTTATATTTGGTTTTTCAAAATGATTTTGCTGATGTTGATTCCCCAATTATTCTTTTTTATAGCTATAGTCGCTATCGGCATTTATTTTCTTGTTCGACAGGCTAGTGAGGGAAACTCTTTTGAGAGTTATCAAAAATCAAGAAAATATAGGATAGTAATACTATTGGTTGTAGGTGTAGTAGGTTTGATTGTTCAGTTTGTAAGAAAGGTTTTTGGAATAGAATAAGGCAACAACAAACTTCATATAAAAGGCAAGCCCCGGGAAACCGAAATCTCCGCGGGGCGTTACCAACCTAAAATCTGATATGAAAATTGCACTTTGCGCTGTGCTTTATTGTAAGTGGGGTGCAGTTGTGTTTTCTTAGAACATTCCGCCACCACCCTGTTTGGTGTTGTCTTCGTGCATTTTGCGTTGCATTGCCCTGTTTTTACCCGAACCAAACATATAGTTTAGCCCGAAATATACGGTGCGGCTCTCCCAGCGGAACTCACCCTCTTGCGGGTAAGGGTTGCGGCTGTCAAATCCGTAACGCATGTTTTTAAACATATCGTTAAAGCGCAGGCTCAGCGTCATTTTATTGTTTAGCAGGCTGTAGCGTGCGCCACTGTCTACCTTGTACATTTCGTGTCCGTTGTTTTGTACACCGTTTACGCCGCTGCGGTAAAACCCAAACAGCAGGAAACTAAGGCGCTGGTTTACCCTAAAGTTGCTGTTCATACGTGCGTTAAAGGCATTAGCGTTTATTTTTCGGGTGATAAAATCAAACTCCGTGTCGCTGCCGTCTGCCAGTACCGCTACGATACCCTGCTGCGAAATGCTGCTGAAATCAATAGCAGGCTGTATGTCCCACCACTTGGTTATCTTATAGTTTGCCGAAACCTCAAAACCATACGAGTTGTTGTGCCCAAAGTTGGCATAGCTCATAATAAGGTCCTGGGTGTTTGGTGTGGTTTCGTCAGGGTAAATCACGCGGTTAATTTCGTTATTGATTAGCCTGTAAAACACGCCTCCTGTTATAGACGAACCTTTACCGAAAGTGCGTGTATAGTTTGCTTCTATAGAGTTAGTAAACTGTGGTTCCAGCCTTTGGTTACCCAATGAGGTAAACTGTGGGGTGCTAAACTCCCTTATCGGCTTGGTCTGCTCCAGGCTTGGGCGGTCTACACGGCGGCTGTAGCTTATTTGTACGGTGCTTTTTTCGCTTAGTACATACGATGCAAATGCAGATGGGTATAAGGTAAAGTACTTGTTTTCAAAGGTGGTGTCGCCGTTGTTAAAGTCGGCATCAGCCTTATAATGTTCACCACGTAATCCCAACTGGTAGCTAAACTTGTCAAACTTCTGTGAGAATGTAGCGTACAGCGAGTAAATGGCGTTGTCGTAGCTGTATACCGAGTTTTGCAGCGCAGGGTTTTCCAGTACGCGGGTGGTTTGGTACGCGTTATCAGTACGTATTATACGTGCTTCGGCACCGGCTTCAAGTTTGGTTTTTTCGCTTAGCGGATTTACGTAATCCAGGTTGGCGGTCAGGTTTTTGCGTTTGTCCAGTACATCGTCGTTGTAGTACACAGGGTCGGTAGTGCCTGTTGTAGTGGCGTAGTCGGCATTCTGGGTGCTTTTTACGGTATTGTAGTTGGCTTCAAAATCAAGGGTGTGGCCTTCTTTTTCAAATTTGTGCTTAAAAGCCAGGTCGTAAGTATTATTCGTATTGTCTCCGTCTATGGTGTTCCTTTGCAAAATGTTATCAAACGAACTGCCCGTTGGGTACGTAATGTCGCTGTTCACTGAGGCATCACCTGTACCCTGGTTTTGGTTGGTATATACCGAAAGCGTGTTGAAATCGTTAATGTAATAGTCCATGCCCAACTTGGCCAAAAAGCCGGTGTTGTCGTTTACCACATCTATCAGGGTTTCTCCACCGGTATCAAAACGTTGTACGTGGCCGCCGTTAAAATACTTTCCGCCATTAGTACCGCCGTTGGCAAAAAAGTTCACCTTTCCGGTGCGGAAGTTCATATCCAGCGAGTTGTTGTATTTCGGGGTTTCCCCAAAGGTAAGGCCGGCGTTAAAGCTGCCGTTAAAACCGTCGTTAGCGTTTTTATTCAGGATGATGTTAATAATACCACTCATCCCCTCAGGGTTGTACTTGGCACTTGGGCTGGTTATTAGCTCTATCTTTTTTATGGATGTAGACGGAATTTGTTTTAGTAGCGTGGCGGCATCTATGGTAGTAGGGCGGCCGTCTATAAGTACGCGCACATTCTGGTTACCACGAAGCGATATGTTTCCATCCTGGTCTACGTTTACCGACGGGATGTTGTTCATAATTTCGCTGGCGGTGGCTCCCGCTGTGGTAAGGTCGCGGCCTACGGTAATTACCTTGCGGTCTATTTTTTGTTCTATGGTGCTGGTTTCCTTTACAATTTCTACGGTGTCCAGGGTTGTGGCTTCTTCGGTAAGTGCTATGGTGCCCAGGTTTAGGGTAGGTTTGCTATCGGTAAGTGCAGCGTTTACGGTTTGGGTTTTGTAACCCATAAACACTATCTCTACCGTATAGGTTTTTACCGGCAGGTTTTTTATGTTAAAGTTACCGTCTTCTGTGGCTACATCGCTGGCTACGGTAGCGCCATTGTCTTTTACCACAACGCTTACGTAGGGTAGGGGCTGCTTAGAGGTTTTGTCGGTAATTTTTCCGGAGATGCTGCCTTTGGTTTGGGCAGTAAGGGTCATGATACTGCCAAATAGCAGCACCAACAGTACATTTAATTTCATTTTTCGTTTTTTAATCTCCTCCTGCAGTTGTTTCCAGTTGCGGAGGCTAATGATGATTGACCCCTATATGACTACCCCTGTTTTATTTTGTTACACATTTTTTTGAAACTTTTTTCTGGAAAAAGTTACGGGCTTGTGTTTAAGGTGGTTTGGGGTAATAGGTGGGCGGGAAGTAAACGTGGTTTCAACCGGAAACTCCGACAGAAAATGGTATTAGGCTATTTCCTCAATAGAAACCTCGTCTTCTTCGTTAAACAGAAAGGTGTAAATACGGTTGTACAGCCTGTCGTCGTGCAGGCGGTGTCCCATACCTTTTGTGGCTACAAACTTGGCGTTGGTATACGCATTGGCAATACGCATCCCTTCCGAAAAAGCTACGGTTTCATCTTCGCGGTCGTGCACTACAAGACCGGGAACGTCTATTTTTTTTGCAAATGCCGCCGCCGAAAACGACATTGGGTCCAGCCCGAAACGATCGGTGCAGTGCTTTTTCAGGTTCTTGAAAATACGCTTGTTCAGCCCCAGCATTTTGCGGTAGTTGTTCAGTACAATGGTCAGTTCGCTGGGAGCGCCCAGTACTACCATTTTTTCTATATACGGGTTAGGGTAGTGTGCCTGGGTATACAATACTGTGGCTCCGCCCAGTGAATGCCCTATAAGGTGGTTTGGCTGGTGTTTTTGTATCAGTACGTTTACATATTCGGCATAGCGCGGAATGGTGTATTCCTTTCCGTCCGACAGGCCGTGCGCAGGGGCATCAAGCGCTATAATGGTACATCCGGCCTTGCGCAGGTAGCTTATAAGCAGCTTCCAGCGTGCCGAGTTACTTTCCCAGCCGTGTACTAAGAGTACTTTGGTTTCGTTTCCGGGCCAAATGTAGCTTTGAAAATTCCCTCCGTTGTGCAGTATGGTTTCCAGTTGTGCCTCGCGCAAAATTCCGGGCAGGTCGTCGCGCTTCAGTTTACCGTATAGCGGCTTGCTGAAGTAACGGTAGGCCAGTGCTGTGGCTTTGGCAGGGGCTACGTAGCTAAGCAGGTTAATGCTTAGTCCTAATGCTTTTGCAACGATTTTGGTTATTATAGGCGACATTCGGTGTGGGATGGTAAAAACAAAGCCCCCTTGCGGAGGCTTGTATTATTTTTAGATGCTTGCAAAAAGCTGTTCCATTTTTTCTCTTTCCTCGTCAGCAAGAGAGCTGTCTACAAGGATACGGCCACTGTGCTCGTCTGTAAGTATTTTTTTACGGGCAGCAATTTCCATTTGTGTTTGTGGCGGAATGGTAAAGAATGAACCTGCGCTGGCACCCCTTTCTATAGATACTACAGCAAGGCCATTGCGTACGCTGCCACGAATACGGTCGTAAGCGGCAAGAAGCCTGGCTTCTATCTGCTCGCGGTATTCGTTAGACTTAGCTATAAGGAAGTTTTCTTCTTTTTCAGTTTCAGCCATTATAGCATCAAGCTCGTTCTTCTTGTGCTCAAGGTGTGTTTTCTTGGCATCAAGTTTTTCCTGGCTTTGTGCTATGGTTTCTTTTTTGTGCTCTATAGAAGCTTTCATCTCCTTAATGTGCTTTTCAGCAAGCTGAATTTCCAGTTCCTGGAATTCTACCTCTTTAGTAAGGGAGTTGAACTCGCGGTTGTTGCGTACGTTCTTTTGTTGCTCCGTATATTTTTTTATAGCCGTTTTGTGGTCGTCTATAGCGTTTTTCTTGGCCTTTATCTGCTCTTCAATGCTTTCAAGGTCGGTTTTTAGCTTATCAAGCCTGGTGCTAAGCCCTGCCACTTCATCTTCAAGGTCTTCCACCTCAAGCGGAAGTTCGCCCCTTACGCTCCTGATTTCATCAACCCTAGAGTCGATTAATTGTAAATCATAAAGTGCCCTTAACTTTTCTTCAACGCTTAGTTCCTTAATGTTAGCCATAATTTTGTAAATGCTTATAACAGAGTTTTTATTTCTTCAGATAAAATGAATGCAAAATTATAAATTTTTTTGGTTCTGTAAAGAACTATTTCTTATTTTGTTGCGCCTTATGCTTTGTAGTTAAGTTTTTGGCGTTTTGTAAACCAATCATTATTTCATTATGGACATTGGGCACCAGTTAAGGATAGCCAAACAGGAGGCTAATGCAGGGCTGAAACAAAAGGCTGTGCACCGGCTTAGAAGTGCTATTAACGCATACCCGGACGACCTGAGGGTTCGGGAAGCATTAGCCGAACTTTACTACGAAGCAGGTTTTGCCGACATGGCGGGGCTTTACTGGTTGCTTTCCTCTCCCGAAAATGCAAGGAAAGGATGTGTTGATTTGTATATGAAAAGTATAAACTACTCGGCACAGCAGGCATTGCATGATTTGAAATACCGCGGTAATAAGAAAAATTTACCCGACTATGCAAGGCAAAAGCTTGAAGCGCTTAAACAGGAGGCGGATGACATAAACCAAAAAAGCTATAAAGAAAATCCGAATGCTTCAGGTAAGTCAGATTCAAAAGGAAAAAGTTACGGCAGTGATGCAGGTTGTATATTCCTTTTAGTTTTGGTGTTGTTTGCGTTTATTGCGGGCTTAGTAAATGTTTTGCAGTTTATAAAGGATTTGTTCCGCTAAAAGGAAAAATAGCCGCATTGCTGCCGTGTCAAAATAATGTCGTATCATTACACCGAAATTGTAACAACAGTATATAACTTTTAAAATTTTATAATCAACTTCAATGAAAATTAAAAACCTTTTGCTTGTAGCTTTCATAGCTGTTATGGCAGTGGCCTGTGGCCCTAAAGAGCCTAAAGACATCATCCAGAAAAAATGGACACTGGATGCTATAGATACTACAGAGCTTATTAAAAAGCTACCGCCGGAGCAGGTAGAAATGTTCAAGAAAATGTTTGGCGAGGTTATGACTAAGCTAAAAGGTAAGGCTACTCAGGAATTTAAAGCTGAAGGCAAATACCAGTCGTACACTATGGGCCCTGACAACCAGTGGAAAACCGTAGACGGTACATGGGAACTGAGTGCTGATAATAAAACGCTGACAATTAAAAGCAACGAAAGACCTGAAGTATATACTATAAAGGAGATTACTAACGAGCACCTGTCGTTAGAAGCTGAAGGCCTTGTAATGAAGTTTGTCCCTAAGGAAGACTAAGGATTAACAGGATATAAAAAAATCCCAACCGAGAGGTTGGGATTTTTTGTTTGGTATTATTTTGTCCTGCGCATTTCTCGTGCAAGTAATGTGTTTTTAAGCAGCATGGCTATGGTCATAGGGCCTACACCGCCTGGTACCGGGGTAATGTAGCTGGCTTTTTTGCTTACGTTTTCAAAATCTACGTCGCCTACAATTTTATAACCTTTTTCGGTAGTTTCGTCGGCTACGCGGGTAATACCCACGTCTACTATTACCACATCATCCTTCACCATTTCGGCTTTCAGGTAGTTTGGTACACCAAGGGCAGTAATAATAATATCGGCCTGGGTAGTTATCTGGTTAATGTTTTTAGTGTGGCTGTGCGTAAGGGTTACGGTACTGTTGCCCGGGAAACCTTTGCGACCCATAAGGATGCTCATAGGGCGGCCCACTATGTGGCTACGGCCTATAACCACGGTGTGCTTACCTGCGGTTTCTACGTTATAACGCTCTAAAAGCTCCAGGATACCAAATGGTGTAGCCGGGATAAACGTGCTCATATCAAGCGCCATTTTACCAAAGTTTTCCGGGTGGAAACCGTCTACGTCCTTGCTTGGATCTACCGCCATAAGTACTTTTTGCTCGTCTATTTGTTTAGGTAGCGGAAGCTGTACTATAAAACCGTCGATGTTATCGTCCTGGTTTAGTTCTTCTATTTTTTTAAGCAGTTCCAGTTCGCTTATGGTAGCAGGCAGTTTTATAAGTGTGCTTTCAAAGCCAACTTTCTCGCACGATTTTACTTTGCTGCCCACATAGGTAAGGCTGGCACCATCGTTACCTACAAGCACCGCTGCAAGGTGAGGCACCTTTTCGCCGTTCGCTTTCATTTTTGCTACCTCGGCAGCAATTTCATTCTTAATGTCTTCAGAGACCTTTTTTCCGTCTAGTAGTGTCATTACTTGTTTCAGGTTTAAAGTTTAAGGTTTCAAGTTGCTTACTCGAATCCTAAAACCAAGTTGTTGTGTTGTTGTATTTTTTTGTTTAAAGTTTAAAGTTTAAAGTTTGCTTCGCCGGTTCGGCTAAAGCCTCGAGTCAAGTTCTTACTCATACCCTTAAAAACAGTATGGTTTACCGTAACGTCGGCTGAGTGAGTAACTTGAAACCTTAAACTTTAAACTAAAGGAACAGCTTCGCTGTTTACTGCATCCCCTTCATGCCGCCCATCATGCGCATAAGGTTTTTACCGGCACCGCCCTGCATCATCTTCATCATCTTGCTCATTTGGTCAAACTGCTTTAGTAGCTGGTTTACCTGTTGTATGCTGGTACCGCTACCTTTGGCTATGCGGTTTTTGCGTTTGGCATCTATAAGTGCAGGCTTGCTGCGCTCTTTAGGTGTCATACTGTGTATTATGGCCTCTATGTGTTTAAAGGCGTCGTCTTCAATTTCTACATCTTTCAGGGCTTTGCCTGCGCCGGGTATCATGCCTATAAGGTCTTTCATGTTACCCATTTTCTTTACCTGCTGTATCTGCGTAAGGAAATCGTCAAAACCAAATTCGTTTTTGGCAATTTTCTTCTGTAGCTTACGTGCTTCTTCTTCATCATACTGCTCCTGCGCACGCTCTACAAGCGACACCACGTCACCCATACCCAGAATACGGTCAGCCATACGGTTCGGGTAGAACACATCAATAGCTTCCATCTTCTCACCGGTACCTACAAACTTAATAGGCTTGTTTACTACCGATTTAATGGTAATGGCTGCACCACCACGGGTATCACCATCAAGCTTGGTAAGGATAACACCGTCAAAATCCAGCCTGTCGTTAAACGCCTTAGCTGTATTTACGGCATCCTGACCCGTCATGGCGTCTACCACAAACAGGGTTTCCTGCGGTTGTATGGCTTTATGAACGTTAGCTATCTCGTTCATCATTTCCTCATCTACAGCAAGACGACCGGCGGTATCTACAATAACCACGTTAAAGCCGTTTGCCTTAGCGTGTTTTATAGCGTTTTGGGCTATTTCCACAGGGTTGCGGTTGCCTTCTTCGCTGTATACTTCTACGCCTATTTGTTCACCCACTACATGCAGCTGGTTTATTGCTGCAGGGCGGTAAATATCACAGGCTACAAGAAGCGGTTTTTTGTTCTTTTTGGTTTTAAGGAAATTAGCCAGCTTACCAGAGAAGGTGGTTTTACCACTACCCTGAAGTCCACTCATAAGTATAACCGATGGGTTACCGCTTAGGTTAATGCCTGCAGCATCGCCCCCCATAAGCTCGGTAAGCTCATCCTTTACAATTTTTACCATCAGCTGGCCCGGCTGTAGCGTAGTAAGTACGTTTTCGCCTATAGCCTTATCGCGTACGCGGGTGGTAAAATCTTTGGCTATCTTAAAGTTAACGTCGGCATCAAGAAGGGCGCGGCGCACCTCTTTAAGGGTATCGGCTACGTTTACATCGGTAATTTTACCGTGCCCTTTTAGTATATGGAACGCTTTGTCTAATTTCTCACTTAAATTATCAAACATACTTGTGGTTTCATTTATAGAAGGTGCAAATTTAAGGATTTGATTTTGAAGTAAACAGTTATGTAAATAAAAAAAACCAGCCTCCTGGGATGAAGCCGGTTTCTTCATGAATAATCGAATTAACTGATATAGGAAAAAACTAAATTCTTTTTGACAATACTTAAACAACTGAAATATGTTTTTCCCTAACAGGTTAATAAAAAAAAGACCGGCCAATTCCCCCTGGCCGGTCTTTACATTGGAAAAACTTGAAATATGTGCAACATTTATTACATGTCCTTTACTCAGGGGCAGCAGTATTTAGTTTCCGCTGCAGTTTGCTTGTGCCAGTTGTAAAAAATTCAAAAGGTCGTCGTTGTCGCTTACTGTTAGGGTACCCGGATCGGGCATGGAAATAGTAAGCGGGTATTTTATGGTGTAGTAATCATTTTCGCGCAGGTTTATTAAAAAATGATAAAGCTGCGTATCGCTGTGCATTATATATGTGTGTTGCTCCTGGTTGCTGCTGTCGTATCCAAAGAGTGTTATGGGGTAGCTTATGGTAAGGCATCCGTTTTGGAAAGGCATTATGGTGCAGTTGTTCAGGTAATCGTTATACTCCTGTTGCGAATTTACTTCGTAGGTTGAATTGTTTTCCGGGTAGTTTATATATATAGGAAAACTGTACTCCAGTTGGTCTGTATCGGTTGAGCTTTGGGAAAAAATGGACGCTACGTTATTGTAATCACTTTGAGAGCTTACAGTTACTTGCTGCCCGTTTGCGGTAACCGTAACCGGAAGTTGTATGTTAAAACAATGTGTGCTGTCTATAATGTAGCCTTGGTCGGCCTCGTTTACTGTAGCAGTTTGCAGTAGCGTTGTTAAAGAGGAATAAGGTCCCAGCGCCCCGGAATTATTTTCGACAGAACTTTCCTCCTGGCATGAAAAGCACAGAAAACCCAATAGGGCGCCGAGGACCGTAAAAAAAAGTGTGTACTTTTTCATAGCAAATATATTGATTGGCGGAAATATTTTAAATACACATCAAAAAAAATGGCCGATACCTTTTAACAGTACCGGCCGGGAGAAAATTAATTGACGCGTTTCTTTTTCATTATATCATTTCCACTTATTGATGGGATACTCTCCTTATATACTGTATATGCCTGTTATAACAGGCAGCTAAAAAAATACCCTACCTGGAAAATGATATTTTTTTAATTTTTTTCAAAAGTCAGGTAATCCGTACCTCCGTTACCTCCGCTTTCGTCTATCAGTACAATCTTTATACCGGTACGCTCGTATACGTGCCAGTCGTCGGTAAGTTCGGTAAAATCAACAGGTGTGCTGAAAGCAATGTTAAAATGAATATCGTCTCCCGATGGGTTGTCGTCGTTGCTGTCATCGTCACTGTCTGTTACGCTCCATACACCGGTATAGGTGTTAGTAGTGTTTGTAGCGGTTAGCGTGCCGCTTTCAGCAAATGTAAAGTTGTAGCCGGTAAAGTGGTTGGTTTCATCTGTGCCGTCTTCGGTAAAGCTGGTTATGCGCCAGGTACCACTTTTCATATTGTTTGCTACTGCTGTGGCGTTTCCGTTTACATTGTTGCTGTCGTCATCAGAGCAGGCGGTTAAGGCAAGCAGCAGTGCAGCTGCTACAGGCCTAAGGGTTTTCATTGTCAGTTTCATATTTCGTGTTAATTGCGGTTTTTTTGTAATAAAAAATAAGCTTCTGTATTACAAGTAAGACAAAATTCGTGATTTTTTCTGTTTAAGGAAGGTTAAAAGTGAGTGTAGATGTTTTTGTCGAGAATTTGTGGAGTTTGAATTATTATTCGCATTAGTGCATAAAAAAAGCCTGCCGCAGGTGTTTCGACAGGCCTCTTTCATTAAAAACTATCAACTAAGGTTTACTTGGCCAAAAGAATTAATAACAAACTCAAATGTTCCGAAATTTAATTATTTTTTCACAAACTGCAAAGATGTTTTTAGAAAAAATTAACTCATTATGGAAGAATTTTTTAATTTTTTTCGAAATATTTTGTAAACTAACGTATTGCGTTTCTAAATTGTCAGTAAATACGGGCAGTTGTTTTTTGTTGTACCTTTCAGGTAGGGAAAAAGACATTATGGCTGTTTATTGTGCTTTAGTAAAAATGCTATTTTTGTATAGGGAGCAAGCCCTTGTTGGTGTATAAAAGCTAACATAAAAAACCAATTTAGCCAGCGGCATATGAAGATAGAAAGAACCGGTGGAATATGTGAGGAAATCACGTTTTCGAACTTTTTTGCAAAGCATGCCAAAACGCTTCGCAATTACCTGTACTATAAATTTGGCAATGAAGACCAGGCCGAAGATGTAGCCCAGGAAGCCTTTATAAAACTATGGGAAAACTGTGGTAGTGTAACGCCCGAAAAGGCGAAGGCATTTATATATACTGTGGCTAATAATGCATCCTTAAACCAAATTGCACACCAAAAGGTGGTGTTGCAGTATGCTAAAAAGAGTGTAAAAACGGGTGCTGATGTACAAAATCCGGAGTTTTTACTGGAAGAGCAACAGTTTAAGGTAAAACTGCAAAAAGCCATTTCGGGCCTTAGTGAGGCACAGCGTACTGCTTTTTTACTGCACCGTATAGAGGGGAAAAAGTACCATGAAATAGCCGAAATACTGGGTATAAGTGTAAAGGCTGTAGAAAAGCGCCTGCATGGTGCTTTACAGGAGCTTAGGAAACAAATTGATAATTTTAAGTAGGGTATTTTAGCACATTGCTGTTATAGATAAACAAAAGACGCAGAAACAATGGAAGATGTAAAGTTAGCAAAGTGGCTAAATGACGAAATGGATGCGCAGGAGCTGAAGGAGTTTGAGTCGTTGCCGGAATATGCCACTTACAGTAAAATAAAACAATACTCGGCAGAGCTGGAAGCTCCACAAGCCGATATGGAGGCTATGTATGCCCGTATACAACAACATAAACTACAGCAAAACCAGCCTAAGGTGCGCAGGCTTAACGCTTGGTTTGGCCGTGTGGCTGCCGTGCTGCTTATTGCTGTGGGTATTTCGGTTTATATGTATGCTGCACGTGTTACTACGCAGGCTGCAGTAGCCGGTGCTACAAATACTTTTTTACTGCCCGATGATTCTGAAATATCGCTTAATGCTGATTCGGAAGCAGAATATAAAACCTTTAACTGGGATAATAACCGCAGGCTGGAACTTAACGGCGAGGCTTATTTTAAAGCGGCCAAGGGTAAAACCTTTGACGTGGTTACGCCTCAGGGAACCGTAACGGTAGTGGGTACACGCTTTGATGTAAAAGTACGTGGCAAACGCCTTGATGTTACCTGCTACGAAGGTAAAGTTAGGGTTACTACAAAAAACGAAACCGTACTGCTTACTCCCGGTAAGGCTGTCGCGTATGAAGACGGCAATAACCTGCACGTTCCTGACGTTAAGAAAGAAGAGCCAGGATGGGTAAACCGCCATGAAGTAGACTTTAGCATAGAAACACCCGAAAATGTACTTGCTGAGCTGGAACGCCAGTTTAATGTAAAAATTAGCGTACAGGGTAAACTAAAAGATAAAGGCGGCTACAGCGGTACCCTGCCGGTAAAGAACCTGGAAGCAACCCTGGATATGTTTTCTTTACCGTATGGCTTAAAATACAAAAAACAGGGCAAAGAAATTATACTATCGGCTGAATGACGCGTGATACCCGGTATCTGCTTTTAACGTTAATACTTTTTTTTTTCGGTGCCGCTTACGGGCAGTCGTCCGAACAGAAAAGTATTGAACTAAAAAAGATACTCTCGGGTATTGCACAGCAGCATAACATTAAGTTTAATTTTGCCGAAAACGATGTGGCGGGCCATTCTATTTTCCCGCCCCAAGACAGGCTTCCGTTGCGCGCCAAACTTACCTACATAAGTAACCGCACCCTGCTTAAGTTTAAACAAAACGGAGTATACATTACCGTATACCAGCCTCCGCAAAACACTCCTAAAAGCCAAACCCGTTGCGCCTTTGTAACTGATGAAACCGGACTTATATTGGGTAATTCGGTAATTCAGTATGCGCAAACCCGTATACTCGCAGGGGTTGATGGCTATTTTGAATTCCCGGCAGATGTAACCGAGCTTATGGTAGAACAGGCGGGGTACAAGCCTCTTAGGTTTACCGTCCCTGAAACTCATGGCGACTGTGCCGAAATAAAACTGGAGCCCGATGTTCATGAACTGGATGAGGTAGTGGCAGAGCGCTACCTGGCTACGGGTATTACCCTGAACCCAAATGGTGCCTACGTTATTAAGCCGGCAAAATTTGGCATACTACCGGGCCTTACCGAGGCCGATGTGCTGCAAACCATGAAGCAGCTTCCGGGTATAAACAGCATAGACGAAACCGTAAGTAACATAAACGTACGCGGTGGCAGCCACGACGAAAACCTGTTTACCTGGAACGGCATACGCCTGTTCCAGACCGGGCATTTTTTCGGGCTTATATCGGCGCTTAATCCTAACCTGGCAAACAGTATTGAGATTTCTAAAAACGGCACTTCGGCATTATACGGAGAAAGTGTATCAAGCACTGTAAACATTACATCTCATTCTGAGGAAATAGGTGAAACCCGAGGCAACATTGGGGTTAATATGATAGGGGTAGACGGCGCTGCACGGATAAAAACATCGGCTACTTCTAATGTGGAGGTTGCTGCAAGGAGGTCGTTTACAGATGTGCTCGATTTTCCTACCTACACCAGTTATTCCAACCGTATTTTTCAGGATACCGAGGTAAGAAGCCGCAATAGTGAGTATGTTTTTTATCAAAGCGACAAGGAGTTTTATTTTTATGATGCCACAATACAATACCACCAAATCTTCAATAAAAAACACCACCTGTATGTAGACGGCACAGGTATAAGGAATAAACTCGATTTTACCCAAAGCACCTTTATGCCATATGGGCTGGTTATAAAAAGTAGTAACCTGGAACAAACCACACTGGGTGGGGCTGCTACCTTTAAATCACAATGGAATACCCGTCATAGTACAGAGGTGGGTATTTACAGCTCATATTACAATGTAGACGCAGTAAATTCTGAACTCGATTTTGGGCGGACCACGCTACAGCAAAACATTGTAAACGACAATGGGGCCCATCTTTGGTACACCTGCAAGGTAAGTGACAGCCTTAGTATAAAAACAGGTTACCAGTATAATGAAACGGGTATAAAAAATCGCGACCTTATAAATTATCCGCAGTACAGCCTGGAGGTAAAAGAAGTGCTGCGTACCCATGCGTTTGCGGCGCAGGCCGACTATACACCTTTTTACAGCCGCTGGCGTGCGCAGGGTGGTTTACGGTTTAACTATTTTGAAAAATTCGGAGTGCTGATTGCCGAGCCAAGGCTTAGTGTTTCTTACAAGGTATCGCCGGCGCTAAAAATACAATTGCAGGCAGAACGAAAAAGCCAGACTGCTACCCAGATAGTGGGGCTTCAGGATGATTTTTTGGGGATAGAAAAACGCCGCTGGGTATTGGCTAATAATGCCGATATACCCATACAAAAAAGCAGCCAGGTGGCACTGGGGGCCGGGTGGAAGCACAATGACTGGCTTGTAACCATAGATAATTTTTACAAGGAAGTAAAGGGTATTACTGCCAGTGCGCAGGGATTTCAGGATCAGTTTGAGGGGCTTAGTGCTTCGGGGAGTTATAATGTGTTTGGTACAGAAGTGCTTATACAAAAACAGTTTAAGCATTTTTACGTATGGCTTAGTTATGCCTATAATCATAATATGTACCATTTTGCAACATTTAATCCTCAAAGTTTCAGGAGTAACTTTGATCAGCCCCATGCTGTAAACAATGCCATTACTTACGAACATAAAAACCTCAAAGTATCCTTAGGGTCGAAGCTGCTTAGCGGGCGCCCTTATACTGCACCGCTTATTAATACCCCACTTGAAGATAA
This sequence comes from Flavobacterium sp. RHBU_3, assembly GCF_046613565.1. Taxonomy (NCBI): domain Bacteria; kingdom Pseudomonadati; phylum Bacteroidota; class Flavobacteriia; order Flavobacteriales; family Flavobacteriaceae; genus Flavobacterium; species Flavobacterium sp. RHBU_3. Next base: position 24,415 of record NZ_JBKJHC010000013.1, read on the forward strand.
CGGAACTTATTCTATATTATATGACTATCCTAACGGACGCCGTATGAGAACGTACTTTCAGGTAAACCTGTCGGCAGGCTATACTTTAAGGTTGGGTAATAAAAACCAACTTTACGCAGGGTTTTCGGTAATCAATCTGCTTAATCGTAAAAATGTACTTAACCGCTACTACCAGGTAAGCGATATTAACCAGTCTATAGAAACTGTAAATACATATGCGCTGCGCCGTACACCAAATGCAGTACTGAGGTTTAGTTTTTAGTAAAAAAAAAATCCGCCTGCATAGCAGGCGGATCTATCAAAATATTGATAAACTAAAACAAAATTATTTCCTGATAACTTTTTGAGTAGCTACCTGGCCGTTTGAAAACTGTGCTTTAACCATGTACATACCTGCTTGTAGCTGGCTCATGTTTATGGTTTCGCCGTTACCTGTAAGTACGGTTTGTCCTAAAGTGTTTACCACCTCAAAAGATTTTACCGGCTCACCGTTTGATTTTAGGTTTACTACATCGGTAGCAGGGTTAGGGAATACGGTAAATGTACTCTTAGTTACAGTGTCTACACCTGCTGTAGCAGCATATCCCTGGAAATATACAGACATAGGGAAGTAACCCTGGTCGCTTGCAAATGTAGCAGATGGTACATCCATTTTGTAGCTGTGAGTACCTGCAGCAAGGTTGCCAAGTTCTATTTCGCGCGTATCTATTTTACCACCCGGACACCATGAACGTGTTAACCAGTAGCTGTTACCTTGTACACTAGATCCGTAAACGCCATTACCCATAGTGTTGTACTGCCTGTATTGTTCACAGTTTTTACCAGGCTTAAAGCTAAATACCTGAGTTTCGTCAAGGTATACATAGTGCCACCTGTTTTTATATTCTTCACCACCGGCATTAGAACCGTGGTTAGACATTACTACATAAAAATAACCGTTAGTAACTGCGTTAGCAAGGTCGAAGTTGATGGTTTTAACTGTTTCGTCAAGAACATCTGTACCGGCAAGGGTATAGTCCTTCATTTCGTATTTAAAGCTTAGTTTCTCAAATACAAGATCGCCTGTAGGCAGGGTTTCATCGTATTCAGAATCAAGTATTAACGATCCTTTGTAAACATCGTTCCTGTTTGCACAGATTGTAGGGAAATCGTAAGCGGCACCACCTTGTGTAGAAGAACCCTGGTAACCGTAAATTTCAAGCTCCATCCAAAAATCGTATTGAGCCGAAAGTACCGGGTCGTGTAGTATTGCAGCAACGTTGTTGATTTCGAATACATACGGAACCGATGTTGGAGTCTGTGTAAGGTTGTTCATAAACGGAGTAATAAACCTCGCTATTTCTATCCTGTCTACATCATTGTAGCTGTAAGAAGTAGCACCTTTTGGTACAAAAGCAAGGTTTACGTTACCTATACGGTCATAGTCATCACATAAAGCCGATGCATTTACCGTAAGGGTAAGCACATTCCCCATAAGGGCTATTTGTTCTTCGGTAATTTTTTTTCCGTAAGATGTGTTGTTGTTACGCTGGGCACCTTCCGGTAGTGGTTCGTCTACAGTACCTTCATACATGCTGTAGTAAACAGCGTCATCATAAACCTGTAGTGTATAAGGGTCTGTAGCCTGAGCCGATGCCTTAAAGCCGAAAGCCGAAGTAAGTAAACCAACAAGTAGTAGTGTTTTTTTCATCGCAGAGTAAATAAGTTAAGCGCCAAAAATACCAAAAAATATTTAAGAAAAACACGCTTATACCTACTCAAAAAGTACTTTTTTAGCTAAAAACACTAATTCTTATCAGAATGTTACATTTAAAACTGGAAATATATAAATGGTTGAGGTCCTGCAGAACTTGCAGCATATACCAGCCAGAAAACAAAGCCTAATACAATGGCTTTAATTACAAGAGGCATTTTGCCAAACGAACGTTTCATGGCCGATGAAATTCCCTCGGGCATAAGATGCCATGCATACCCAAAGGCCATAAGCATAAATACGTTTTTGTACCCCATGATTATGGTTTTCCAATGCTCAGGCTCAAAGGTAATATTACCAATATTGTTGATAACCTGAAGTGCAATTTTAAAATCTTCATGGTTTACTTTGTCCTTCGCACGGAAGAAAATCCAACAGAAAGCAACAAAATGGAACGTAATTAGCACCGCAATAAATTTCCATACTACAGAAAGCGCTGTTTTTTTAGCGTCTTTTTTTGAAGGGAAAAATTCCATCCAAATTTTGTGTACTGCCAGTGCTATACCGTGCAGTGCTCCCCATACAATAAACTTTGCACCGGCACCATGCCACAATCCGCCCAGTAGCATAGTGGTTAGCAGGTTTACATTAGTAAACATGGTTTTTTCTTTTTCCTTTGCCAAAACAAACGTAAGGGTAAACACCACCAGCGAGCTTATACCAATAATAAGCGGTATGTTGCTTACACTTGCATAGTTAATGCCCCATACAATAACGCCAAAAAAGAAAAGGGCAGGGAAAAGGAAACCTGCAAAAGTGCCGTTGCGGTTACCGCCTACAGATATGTATAGAAAATCCTTCAGCCAGGTAGATAATGAGATGTGCCACCTGCGCCAAAACTCGGTAATGCTGGCCGATTTATATGGCGTACGGAAGTTAGTGGGTAGCTTAAAGCCCAATAGCAGCGCTATACCTATAGCCATATCACTATAGCCTGAAAAGTCGCAATAGATTTGTATAGTGTAGCCGTAGGCTGCCATAAGGTTCTCAAAGGGAGTGTACAAATCAGGCGCGTCAAAAACGCGGTCTACAAAGTTTATGGATATGTAGTCTGATATTATGGTTTTTTTTATAAGCCCGCCTATTATCAGGAAGAATGCCTGGGTAACATCGTCTTTAGTAAGTACCAGTTTGCTGTATATCTGGGGCAAAAAGTCTTTGGCACGTACTATAGGCCCTGCCACAAGCTGTGGGAAGAACGAAACGAAGAACAGGTAATCCAGGTAGTTCTTTGCGGGGATAATTTCCTTACGGTACACCTCAATAATGTAACTTATAGACTGGAAGGTAAAAAATGATATACCTACCGGTAGCAACACTTTGTGTACGGTATATTCCCACCCGAAAAGTTCTTTGCCGCTTTCGGCTATAAATGTTGCGTACTTAAAGTACCCAAGAAATACAAGGTTTACCGCCACGCTAAACCATAAGTAGAGTTTGCGGGGAATAGTGCGCATTTCCCTGAAAAGTAAATAGCTCAGTGTATAGTCTACAATAGTGCTGAAAATGAGCAGTACAAAATACTTTTCGCTGCACAGGTAGTAAAAGAAAATAGAAAACGCTGCAGTAAAGGCCAGCCTTGGGCGGAAAGTATTGCGCAGCAGCCCGTAGAAAAAATAAAATATAAGAAATAGCACCAAAAACCTATCGGTGCTAAAAAGCATTTGCTTCTTAGGGTTGTATAAAAACCAGTCCTTCAGGACTTCAATGTTTATTTGCGATAAATAATCGTTCAGCTGCATTGTTATCTTACTTGTCCCTGTTTGATTTAAAATAGTCGTACGCGTTTATAAAAGCTTCGCTAAAAAGGCGTCCCTGCTTTTCATATCCCTGCTTGGTGTAGTGTACCCTGTCTGTATTAATCAGTCCGCGTTTGGCGTTCTTTGGCACTCCGTACAATCCACCAAATTCTGTAAACAAATCCCATGTGGCATACTGCTTCGCTTCTTCAGCGGCTATAATACTGCCTGCATACGATGCGGCAAACGTATTAGGATACTTGCGGCGGAACAACGATGGTGGCGGCGTCATAATCAGTATAGCGGTATTGGGGCAATTAGCCTTTACGTTGTTTATAAATGTATTCAGTTGCGCCATATAATCGGCCTCCGTCATTTTATCAAACGATTCATTTGTGCCAAGTGATACCACAACCAAATCAGGTTTTAGTGCAGGCAATTGCTGAAAAAACAGCGGGTACTTGTTGTAATCGCTGGCTTTGGCACCGTTTACCCCTATGCTGTGATACAGTAGTCCGGGTGTGTCGTTTTCCAGCACCAGTCCGCTCAGGTTGTACTCATTTTGTCCCGGGTGGGGCAGTAGGTATATTTTATCAAGCGCCTGTTTGCTGTAATAGTAGTGGGTAAGCGTATCGTTTTGCAGCGTTAACGGAATAAACTCACTGCGCTTCACATCGCGTTTTACCTTTTCGTCGGTAGGTATTTTTAGGGTTTTTCCGGCGCGTATACGGTCGGTCTTCATGCTGTTAGCACGTTTTATATCGGCTACACTTACATTGTATTTGTTGGCTATGCTACCCAGTACCTCTCCGTTTTTTATACGGTGGGTTATTTTTTTAGGTTCGGTGCTTTCCAGTACTATGGTGCGGCTGCTGGTAGCCAGGTCAAAGTCTTCCTGGTTGTTAGGGGTAACAATACGTATGGTATTAAAGTCATACGATGAGTCCCTAACATTCAGTTCTACTACAAAATTCTCTCGTGTTTCAAGCGCTATACCACTAAGCCCTACTGCAAAAGCAGGGTCTACAGGCAGTATGTTGCGGCGGCTTGCCCATGATGCATTGCTTTTAAAACGGGTGTTGTAGCTGCCGTTAGTGCGTGCCAGCTGGTGCGGAAAGGTAAACCCACCACCACCGTTACCAAAGCGTTTTTGAAGCCTTTTCCGTATGGCATTGGTCATCAGGTCGGCCTGTATGTGGCTGTCGCCTATGTGTACTATGTTTATTTTTCCGGTGCCGGTTTGTTCAAGCTTGTACAATTTCTCAAACAGCTGGCGCATTACGTGCGAATTGGTAATCACATTATTACCCGGAACATCGGTAGTGTCTATATCGGCTAGAGAGTCGGTTACTACGGTAGCTGTTTCGGTAACAGCCGGAGGTGTCTGTGCTGCTACTTTTGTAAAAGCCAACAGCAGTGCTATCAGGATTGTAAGCTTACTGTGCATTAGTGGTGTCTTTTACTGGTGGAACTACAGGTACTACCGGTTTTACTTTGGTTTCTTTAGGCTGCGTTGCAGGCTTTTTTGCGCTGTCTTTAGGCAGGGCAGGGGTAGTGCCTTTTGCAGGTGTGGTTACCTTAGGCGTTACCGTAGCCGGGGTTGTTTTTTTAACCACGGTCTTAAAGCTGTCTGCCGGTTTTGCAGCCGGTGCCTGTGGTACGGGCTTGGCTACCGGTGCCGCTGTATCTATAACTTCTTTTGGCAATGGCTTACCGCCACGCAGCGCCTTGTATTTTTCGTAACCACTGTTTAGCTGGCCGTAAATAAGGTCGGCTATCTGCTTGCTTCCCCTGAAGTTAAAGTGGGTATAGTCTTTATTAGCGCGCGCCGGTTCGTCTTCTACCCAGCGCACCATACTACCATCGCCGCCCATAAGGGTGTACAGGTTTATGAATGCCGAATTAGTTTTTACAGCATAGCGTTTTTGCGCCATGGCTACCGGTACTACAGCCGAATCGGTTTTCATTTCGGTGCCGTACTTGGTCGATTTATCCGCAGTGGAAATAATCAGTATCGTTGTCCCCGGAAAACATTCGCGCAGGTGTTCTACAACGTGTGTCATGCTACGCTCGTACCAGTTGTATTTTAGCGAACCGTTGTTCAGTATGTTTGTGCCGTATTGTAGTACAATAAGGTCGTACCCCAGCTTGTCGTTAAACGCTTTCATCAGCGAAGCGTTAAACGTGCTGTTTGGTAAGCCCGAGTTTCCGCGTGTACTGAAGTTATCTATATGCACACCACGCCCATTATCAAAGTTAAAGCCGTAAAACGGTATGCTGTCGGCCTTAATGAAGTCGGCCTTAAAGCCTTTGTAGTTGTCCGACAGCTTCAGAGTGTTCAGTAACGACGAAGGGTTTAGTTTCTTTACCAATGTATCTTTGCCCACCACCACACGAAGCGAAGCATCGCGGTTACCGCTACGCCCGTAGAACAGGGTAGGGTTGTTTAACGATGTAAGGTGGTTCAGCTTGGTGCCTGCATAGCGCACCCAGGTGGTGTTTACGGTATCGTGCTTTACAAAGAACACGCGCCCGTTAACGCCAAACGGCCTTGTAGGGTGTTTTACGTTAAGGTAGCTCTGTGTTTTCCAGTTGGTAGAAAACTGGTGCGTAACGGTGCTGCGCGATTGTGCCGACTCCGATGCGATGCTTACAAAGCCCACGCCCTCGCCGCCAAAACGGTTTTGCATGCTGGTGCGCAGGTCTTTTACAATCATATCGCCATCGGTCATGGAGTCGCCAAAGTAAGCAATGCGCACATTACCCTCTCCGGTTTTTTCCAGCTGCATAAGCTTTTCATAAAACTGTATCAGGTGCTGGAAACCCTTATAGTCGTCAAAGTCCTCAGCGGGGAATTTTACGCCGTAGGTTTCTTCAAAGGTAATTTTAGTATGGGTAAGCGTGTCTTTTTCGGGCACGCTGTCATCAGAGGCGCTTGCTGCCTCCAGCATAAGGCTGTCTACCGCCACATTTTTTATGTTTGTGGTGGTTTCGGTAAATATTTTTTCGGGTAAAACCTCCTTAAAGCCCAGCATAGCCAAAGCAGCCACGGCTACAACAATGTAGGCCCTGAAAAAGTTTCCGTCGTTCTTTTTGTTATCTGTCGGTTCCACTACAATAGTCCTGTTTTATATAGAGGTTCCAAAAAATTACATGCGCTCAGGCACGTTGATGCCCAGCAGGCCGAAAGCCAACTTAATGGTTTCGCCTACTTTTTTGCTCAGCTGCACACGGAATATCTTTTCGTTTTCTGCCTCAGCTCCCAGTACTGGTATGCTTTGGTAGAATGAGTTGTACTCCTTAACCAGGTCATACGTATAGTTAGCCACAAGCGCAGGGCTGTGAGTAGTGGCAGCGCTTTGTATTACCGCCGGGAATTGTGCTACTTGTTTCAGTAGTTCTTTTTCCTTTTCGTGCAGGTTAATTTGCTCCGGTGTAAGGGTAGCACTAAAGTCAAATTCGGCGCGGCGCAATAGGCTTTGTATACGTGCGTAGGTATATTGTATAAACGGCCCTGTGTTACCTGCAAAGTCTACCGACTCCTTAGGGTCAAACAGTATGCGTTTTTTAGGGTCTACTTTTAGTATGTAGTATTTTAGTGCACCAAGGCCTATGATTTTGTATAAACGCGCCTTGTCCTCATCAGAATAACCATCGAGCTTGCCCAGTTCTTCTGCAATGTTCTGAGCAGTTTCTGCCATTTCGCTTATCAGGTCATCGGCGTCTACCACGGTACCCTCACGGCTTTTCATCTTGCCCGAAGGAAGGTCTACCATACCGTAAGACAGGTGATACAGGTGCTCTGCCCAGTCGTAACCCAGTTTTTTCAGGATAAGGAACAGCACCTTAAAGTGGTAGTCCTGCTCGTTACCCACCGTGTACACCATACCGCCCACATCGGGGAAGTCTTTTACACGCTGCACAGCAGTGCCCAGGTCTTGTGTTATGTATACCGAAGTACCGTCTTTACGCAGTACCAGTTTTTCGTCAAGGCCATCCGGGGTAAGGTCTATCCATACCGAACCGTCCTCTTTTTTGTAGAACACACCTTTTTCAAGGCCTGCATCTACTATGTCTTTACCTAAAAGATAGGTGTTACTCTCGTAATAATTCTTATCGAAGTCTACGCCAATGGCTTCAAAGGTAGCATCAAAACCTTCGTATACCCAGCCGTTCATTTTCTCCCAAAGGGCAATAACTTCGGGCTTACCGGCTTCCCAATCCAGAAGCATTTGCTGGGCTTCAAGGATTATAGGAGCGTTCTTTTTGGCTTCGTCTTCGGTAGTACCATCGGCTACAAGGGCATTGATTTCGTTTTTGTATGCTTTGTCAAATTCCACATAGTACTTACCCACCAGCTTATCGCCTTTAAGGCCGCTTGTTTCAGGGGTTTCGCCGTTTCCGAACTTTTCCCACGCCAGCATACTTTTACAAATGTGTATACCACGGTCGTTTACTACCTGTGTCTTGTGTACCTTAGTACCCGATGCCTGTAGTATCTGCGCTACCGAATAGCCTAAAAGTACATTACGCACGTGGCCCAGGTGAAGGGGTTTATTGGTGTTTGGCGAAGCATACTCTACCATTACCGCCTTGCCGTCTTCGGCTGGGGTGGTAAATCCGAACTTTTCATCGCCTTTAATGTCGTTAAAGAAGTTGATGTAGTAGCTGTCGGCTATTACTATATTCAGGAAACCCGCCACTACATTAAACCTGCTTACAATACCGGCGTTGTCTACCAGGTATTGCCCTATTTTGTTGCCCAGCTCGGCAGGGTTGCCCTTAACAAGCTTAAGCAGCGGGAAAATAACCACGGTGATATCGCCTTCAAAATCTTTTCTTGTAGCCTGTAATTCAACTTTTTCAAGGTTGATGCCATACAGGGCCTGCACCGCATTTTGTACGTGTTGCGTTATGATTTCTGGTAATGCCATGGGTTGTAATTTTTTTTAAGCGTGCAAAGATAGTATTTTTTCGTTTATGGTTAGTTGTTTGTAGTTCATGGTTTATTGTTCATGGTTGCTTACTCTGATTTAATTACTGGTTCTGTCTGTAGTTGCCTGCTTTTTAAGTTTGAGTGAAGCTGTTCCCCTCTTGAGACTATCGTGTGGACACATCTTTGCGACTTGGCGGCTTTGCGAGGAATTTTCTACCACAAGGGGCGCAAAGTTTTTCACGAAGAGCACAAAAGACCTAAATTATGCTTAATACGAACACGAAGGCTTTCCTTTGGAAAGCAAAAAAGTTCACAAAGCGATTTGTGTCCACACGATGGCTCTTGAGAGGGGTTAGGGGTGTGTCTTAGCGTTAAATTCTGTATATATGATGGTTTTAATCATGTGGGATTCTTAAAAAAGAAATTTTAAGCTAAATATTTTGTCAAAACCAAAAATACACTGTATACTTGTGGTCATATTAACCATTATATAAAACGTTATAGTGGAGCGTTTGCGAAAAGCATAAACCCAAACCCAAACTTGTAACCAAACTCTCTTTCGCGATAATGAAAACAATTCATTTCTTAAAAATGTTTGTATTGCTGATTGTATTATCAGTAATACCCGGATGCTCGTCTGACGACAACAAGAGCACCGACAGTGGAATAACCTTTGCGGTAACACCCGAAACACTACAGTTTACTGCAGCAGGCGGAAACAACATTCTGAACATCAGTATCGACCCGGCGCGCCAGTGGACGATAAACAACCCTGCAGGCTGGGTAACCATTGAAGCTGTTAGTGGTACAGGTATGGCGCACCTTAACTTTACCGTGGCGGCAAACGAGTCGACCGAAGCCCGTTCGGCTACTGTTGTTGTTACTTCGGATACCGAAACCCGCCAGTTGGTTATTACACAGGATGCCTATGTGCCTACTGGTATAGTGTATGATGTAACTCCCGATGCCAGCAATATGGGAACCTGGACCAGTGTAGAGCTTACTGCCCAAATGGGTACCGGCTGGAACCTGGGTAACAGCCTTGAAGCTATAGGCGGAGAAACAGCCTGGGGTAACCCTGCTACCACGCATGCGTTTATAGACGCTGTTAAGGCTGCCGGCTTTAATACCATACGCATACCGGTGTCGTGGAGTGTGTTTTCTAACTCGGCAGATTATACCATAAGCGCTACATGGATGAGCCGCGTAGAGGAAGTGGTAAACTACGCATTAGACAACAACATGTATGTAATTATGAATGAGCACTGGGATGGCGGCTGGATGCAGCCTACCGCAGCGCAAAAAGATTATGTAAACGACCGCCTGGGCAAAATGTGGAAGCAGATAGCCACGCATTTTCGTGATTATGATTACCACCTGCTGTTTGCCGGAAGCAATGAAGTAATGGTAGAGGGTAACTATAATACGCCTACAGCAGAGTACTATACTACACAAAACAGCTTTAACCAAACGTTTGTTAATGCAGTACGCTCTACCGGTGGGCGCAATGCTTACCGCTACCTTGTGGTACAGGGCTTTAATACCAATATAGACCATACCGTAAACTTTGCTCAGATACCTGAAGACGTAGATATTGCTACAAACCGCCTGATGATGGAAGTGCACTACTACGATCCGTACAACTTTACACTAAACGAAAACAGCACCATTACCCAATGGGGTTCTATAGCAACCGACCCGGCAGCTACCGAAACCTGGGCGAATGAATCATACGTGGATGCTGAGTTCCAGAAGATGAAAACCAATTTCATCGACCAGGGCGTAGGTGTTATTTTGGGCGAATTTGGTGCTATTGTGCGCACTGACGTAGAGGGCAGTGAAACCTTCCGTAAGTACTACCTGCACTATGTAAGTAACTCGGCACGCACACACGGTCTGGTACCTGTGTATTGGGATAACGGCTTTATAGGAAACCATACCATGGCAATATTTAACCGGAATACCGGCGAGGTAGTATATCCTGAAATACTGGCTTCTATATTACCGTAAATTCTATCTATTTCATATAATTTTGGGTTAAGCCATCTGTGAAAGCAGATGGCTTTTTTGATGGTTTCACATGGTAACCTGTAATGAGGAGTGTTTGAGTGAAGCTGCTCCCTCTCCTTGGGAGAGGGTTGGGAGAGGCTTATTAAAAATCTCCCTTAAAATGCCTACCTTTGCCGCATGGAACAGGAACTGAAAAGGCTGAATAAATTTATTTCGGAAACAGGCTATTGCTCACGCCGCGAGGCCGACAAGCTTATAGAGGAAGGACGCGTAACCCTTAATGGCGTTGTGCCCGAAATGGGTACGAAAGTAGGTCCCGATGACGAGGTGCGTGTAGACGGCAAGCTTATTTCGGAAAAGCGCGGACAAAGCGTGTACCTGGCATTCCATAAGCCTGTGGGTATAGAGTGTACTACTAACCTGGAGGTGAAAAACAATATTGTAGAGTATATTAACTACCCGAAGCGCATCTTTCCGATAGGCAGGCTGGATAAAGCCAGTGAAGGGCTGATACTGATGACCGATGATGGTGATATTGTAAATAAGATACTCCGTGCGCGAAACAACCACGAAAAAGAATATATTGTTACGGTAAACAAACCGATAACCGATCGGTTTATTCAGCGTATGGGTAATGGTGTGCCTATCCTGGAAACCATAACCCGCAAGTGCCTTGTAGAGCAGGTGAGTAAATACGTGTTCCGTATTATACTTACACAGGGGCTAAACCGCCAAATTCGCCGTATGTGCGAATACCTGGGCTATGAGGTTACGGCACTAAAACGTATCCGTATCGTAAATATTTCGCTGGATATACCGGTAGGGCGTTACCGCGACCTGACCACAGCTGAATTAAACGAACTGAACAGGCTTATAGAACCATCAAGTAAAACCGAGGAGGCGAGCTTACCAAAACCCGAAAGTCCCAAAAGCCCCCTAACCCCCAAAGGGGGAAACAACAGGGGTGCTAATAAAAAACCGTTTGGTGCAAACCGTAAACCCGGCGACAAAAGAGATGGTGGTTTTAAGGGTGGTAACAGGCAGGGACGTTAATTTTGTTTAGGGATTAAATCCGTTATTGCGAAGCATCCGTTTTATCTGCGTTCCCTTAAACGATAATCAATAAAAAATAAAAAATAGCACATTAAAGGCTCAGCATGTCTTTAAACAATACTGATTGCCTGCGCGATATTTCTACTTCGGTACCGTTTGTAAGGGTAGCAATAAGTTTTCCGCTAAGGGCATTTTCCACGCTTTTTATAAATTGCAGGTTAATAACCTGCTGGCGGTTTGCCCTGAAAAATAAATGCTGAGGCAGGCGTTCTTCTATCTGGTTCAGTGATTTGTAAATCAGTGGCTTGTTGTCGTTAAAGTACACGCGGGTGTAGTTGCCCACAATTTCGCACAGTTGTATATCGGCTATACGTACCAGCCAGCATTTTTCTCCGTCCTTTATAAAAATCTGGTTGTTTTCCAGTAATGGGCCCTGCGTGGTTTGTGTTTGGTTTATCTTTGTTTTTACCTTTTCTACAGCATCGGCAAAACGTTTTTCGTTTATGGGTTTCAGCAGGTAGTCCAGCGCATTGTACTCAAATGATTTTATAGCGTATTCATCAAAAGCCGTAGTAAATACCACCAGCGGTACCTCATGCAGCATTTCCAGGAGCTCAAAACCATCTTTGCCCGGCATGTTTATGTCCAGGAAAATAAGTTGGGGCTGCAGTTTGTTTATAAGATCATAAGCATGATCGGCATTTTCTGCCTCAGCCACCACTTCTATATCCGGGTGTAGCTTTATAAGTTCGTGCAGTTCGTTCCTGGCCAGGCGCGAATCTTCTACAATTATGGTCTTTATCGTGCTCATTCTTCGGTTTTGTTTAGCGGAATGGCTATGTAGGCTTCTACAAGCCCGTTTTTTTCTTCCAGGGTAAAACTTGCCTTATCTCCAAAGATAAGGAAAAGTCGTTTCTTTATGTTTTCCAGTCCCAGGCGGGTGCCGCCTTCGGCCATGTTTAGCCTTCCGGAATTCAGTACGCCTATACGCAGTATGTTGTCGGTGCCTTTTTTAACGCATAGTTTTACTATTCCGCCTTCCTTCAGCTTACCTATACCGTGCTTTACGGCATTTTCTACCAGCATTTGTATAACCATGGGCGGTATGGCTATGTTTAGTACATTGGTATCAACGTCCATACTGAACTGCAGGCGGTCTTCAAACTGTATTTTGCTTATCTCTATGTAATTGTCTACCGTTTGCAGCTCCTCTTTTAGTAGAATGGTGTTGGTGTCGTTTTTGGTAAGGCTATAGCGCAGCATTTCGCTAAGGCGCGTTATGCTGTCGCGGGCGCGTGTAGTATCTTCCAGTATCAGTCCGCGTATGTTGTTCAGGCTGTTAAACATAAAGTGCGGGTTTATCTGCCCTTTCAGTGTATTGAGTTGAGAGTCGCGCAGGTTGTTTTCCAGTTGCAGCTGTTTTATCCTTACCTGTTTAAGGTGTTGTACCAGTTTTATGGTAATGATGGTAAACAGCCATATAAGGAACATAGCCGCGAAATAGGACATATTCAGTATCTTAACGTAAGTAGGGATGTCCATTTTTGTGTGCATGATAAGGCGGTGCACTTCAGATAGTGCCGGCCACAACATATATGTGTAGGCTACCTGTACTGCAATAAATGTAAGCACTACTTTTCCACCCATTGCGGTGCGGTATCTGCTGAAGTCGGAATTTTTTTCCACAACCCACAGCAGGGGGATGGAAAGCATATAGGCAAGGAAACTGCATACTAAGGCTTCGGCTATATAGTAACTAACGTCCTGGTATACTTTATCAAGGTATTGGGTTTCCATGTTTACCTTAATATATACCTTAACAGCAGTAAGCGTACAAAGGATGTATAGCAGAAAACCTGCAAACGTATATATGTGGTATTTTACTTTGTATAAAAATGTCATAGCCCGGTAAAAATAAAGGCAGTAACTACACTGCCTTTTAACTAACTCAGATTTTACTCGTACCCGACAGGTTGCCTTATGGGATGATGAAACCCACAACCGCCGGTTTTTTGATTGATGACTCCTATTTGTATAAGGTGTCTGTTTAGAATAAAGAAACTACAAAATGTATAGCTACTTTAATTACGTGTACAACTACTGTTATCATGGTAGAAAAAATTGGTAATGGGATTTTGGTTTATTAATTTCAATTCAAAAGTAGTTTTTTCTGTAATACAAATTAAAAAAATATGTTAAACGGTATTTTTAGCAGCCCGAATGGTACAGCCGTAAATTAGGTGCGGTTGTATAACATTATAAATAAATGAATATCTTTGTTTGAATATTGCAATAATTAATTGGTGTGGTATGAAAACAGAGAGTTTAGAGCAGTTTTATACAGATAAAAAAAGGCCGGTACCCGAAGGTGTAAATAAAATCACGGGCCACATGAATGTTTTCAGGCTGGAGGAATGCGCTCATGACAAGCCCATTCATTACGCCCGCCGTGATTATTATAAGGTTACGCTGCTTAGGGGGCATAACCGTTACCATTATGCCGATAAAAGTATAGAGGTAAACGGCACTTCGCTAATTTTCTTTAACCCTCAGGTGCCTTACACATGGGAATACCTTGCACCCAATCCCACGGGTTATTTTTGCATATTTACGCCCGGTTTTTTTACAGAGAAATCCAGGATTCCGCTCAGTGAACTTCCTATGTTTGTGCCGGGAGGTAAGCCTGCTTATGTGTTAAGTGACATTCAAGATGAAGCCTTCTCGGGTTTGTTTGAAAAGATGCTCGATGAAATAGATAGCGATTATCCTTTTAAATATGACTTGCTGCACAGTTATTTAACTGAAATGATACACCTGGCGCTAAAAACAGAAGCCGCTAATAATAATGTGTACGAGCACCCGAATGCCAGCACGCGTATTACGGCAGTATTCAGGGAATTGCTGGAACGCCAGTTTCCGGTAGAAACCCCCATGCATAAAATGAACATGCGTTCGGCGGCAGATTATGCTAATGCGCTTTCGGTGCATGTAAACCATCTTAACCGCGCAGTAAAGGCTACAACCGGTAAAACTACAACCAATCTTATAAATGAGCGCCTGGCTGATGAAGCCTGTGCTTTATTAAAGCATACCGACTGGAATGTGGCTGAAATAAGTAACAGTCTTGGCTTTGAGGAACCAAGCCATTTTAATAACTTTTTTAAGAAACACACAGGCGAAACCCCACGCCGTTTCAGGGTGGTGTAGTAGTTGTTTGATTTTTGCAATTTTTGGTTTGATTTGCGATAGCGCAGCCCCTTGCTGCTGCTGTACCTTTGTCCTGTAAATAAAAACAAAGAGTTATGCAGAGCAAAACCGAAAAAACCTGGTTTATAACCGGGGCTTCAAAAGGGCTTGGCCTTAGCCTTGTAAAACAACTGCTTCAAAAAGGCCAGAAAGTAGCGGCTACTTCACGAAATGTGGCGCAGCTTATCGATGCCGCGGGTACAGACATAGCCAATTTTTTACCGCTTTATGCTGATCTTGCCGATGATGCCTCGGTAAAGGAAGCTATTAATGCCGCACAAAAAGCCTTTGGCAGTCTTGATGTGCTTATCAATAATGCCGGCTACGGTATAGGCGGTAGTTTTGAAGAGCTTACCGATGCCGAAATACGGGCTGCTTTTAATGTAAATGTATTTGGCACCATAAATACCATACGCCATGCGCTGCCGCACATGCGCAGGCAGCAGAACGGACATATTATTAATATATCGTCTATAGCAGGGTTTGCAGCTGCTACAGGGTGGGCACCGTATGCCGCCACTAAGTTTGCCGTTACCGGCCTTACCGAAGTGCTGGCTGATGATGTAAAGGCTTTTGGTATTAAGGCGGTATTGGTGGCTCCGGGTGCGTTCCGTACCAGTTTCCTTACCGATGATTCATTGGCTTTGCCCGAAAATCCGATAGCTGCCTATGAAGATATTCGCGCGTCGCATAACCGCTACCGTGCTATGGATGGCACACAGGCCGGCGACCCGGAAAAAGCCGCTGCCGTAATGATAGCTGCCGGTTTTGACGAAAATCCGCCGGTACACCTGTTTCTGGGTACTGATGCCTACAACAGGGCGCTTACTAAAATTGATTCCCTTACTAAAGAACTTGAGGCTAATAAACACACGAGTTTTTCTACCGATTATTAATTTTTAATTTCCCATAAAATGAAAAAGACATGGTTTATTACCGGGGCCAGCCAGGGCCTTGGGTTAGAATTTGTTGCCCAATTATTAGCAGCGGGGCATAATGTGGCTGCTACATCGCGTACCATAGCCGGACTGGAAAAAGCAGCAGGTACGCACCCTAACCTGCTGCCGCTACAGGTAAACCTTACTGACGAAAGCAGTGTAGAAACTGCCGTAAGTGATACTGTTGCGAAATTTGGCGCTATAGATGTGGTAGTAAACAATGCAGGCTATGGTCAGCTTGGTGCTCTTGAGGAGCTTACCGATGCCGAAGCACGTGCTAATTTTGATGTTAACGTGTTTGGAGCGCTGAATGTAATACGTAAGGTACTTCCGCATTTGCGTAAACAGGGTAGTGGTCATATTTTTAATGTTGCTTCAGTGGGTGGTTATACAGGGGCGTTTCCGGGATGGGGCGTTTACTGCGCTACCAAGTTTGCAATGGTGGGCTTTACCGAATCACTTTCTTATGAAGTGGCCGAATTTGGTGTAAAAGCTACTGTAGTGCTGCCGGGTTATTTCCGCACTAACTTCCTTAAAGGAACATCGCTTGCTGTGCCCGAAACCCCGATAGCAGAATATACCGCTGTGCGTAAGAGTGAAAACATGCATACCGAAGATATAGATGGTAACCAGGGAGGCGATCCTGTAAAAGGTGTGGCTGCAGTAATTGAGGCTGAAGCTTCCGGAAAAGCGCCGCTTTACCTGTTTTTAGGAGCCGATGCTGTGGGTATGGCAAGGCAGAAAAATGAGTTTGTTAATAATGAAATATTAGCCTGGGAAGCATTAAGTACTGCTACAGGATTTGGTGAAAACTAATTTTTTCATTTAATTTTTTATTGCACTCCCCAAACCGAATTTCGGTTTGGGGAGTGTTTTTTATGGAAGAACCATGACGCAATTGTTAAAAAACTATTTGTGTATGTTTGTTTACGAAAAAGTTTTCGTTTGTTTTTAATATATTGATTTTTAGTTGTTTAAATTAAAAATGTCACTTAAATTCTTCGCGGTGTCGCTCTATTTATAAAGCAGGAATTTAACAATGGTTTAAAATTTTGGTTAATGTTGCAATACGAAAAAAACTATCAATTACTTGCAATTTTAACCAAAATGAAAATGAAAAAGTTTACTTTAACATCAATCTTTGTGCTCGCACTATCGTATGGTGCAAATGCACAAGACTGTTCAGTGGAAACGATTCCGTACACACTGGACTTTGAAACGGCAACGGCTCCTGCATTGCCTGATTGTACTACAGCTATTAACGTAGGTTCAGGAAATACATGGGAGGTTACAAACAATCCCGGATTTGGCTTTGATAATAATGCTATATCTTACACTTCAAATACAGAATCTGCCAATGCCTGGTTTTTTACAAAAGGCTTTGATATGGTGGCGGGTACTAATTACCGAATTTCATACAAATACGGTAACAATGGAGAAACTACCGAAAGTTTTACTACTTTTCTTTCTAATGGCGCTACAGATACAGCTGTAATGTCGGAAATAGCTACTCATCCTACTGTTACGGGTGGGCAGGCTACAGTATATTACATAGGTAATTCTATTTCTACACAGGTTTCGGGAACTTATTACCTGGCGTTTCATGTTACCAGTGCGGCTTCGCAGGGTACACTTTATCTGGATGATATTGCTATAGAGCCTTACACTTGTCCGGCTCCTACAAATATTGTAAAGGGCGCCATTACATCTACCAGTGCTTCATTTAGCTGGACTGCGCCTACGCCCACGCCTAACGGATATTTTTATGCAGTAACCACCTCTGCTGAAGAGCCTGCTAACTTCGAACTGATTTATACAACTTCAAAAACAATAAGTTCACTACAGCCTGCTACAAAATATTATTTCCATTTAAGGAGCTTTTGTGGTTCTGCATTTGGCGATTGGTTAGCTCCGGTGGCGTTTACCACACCTGCCTGCGACGATGTGGTTACTGTGCCTTTTACTTTTGATTTTTCGTATACAGATGAGCCAACATTGCCTGCGTGCAGCATAAGTAATTCTGCTAATGGAAACAACTGGGCTGCTGCGCCTGCTCCGGGTAATGGTTTTGATACGCAGGTGCTGCAATATACCGGTAATAACGAGGATGGCAGTGCGTGGTTTTTTACACAAGGAATACAGATGGAAGCAGGCGTGCGTTACAAAATAAGCTTTACCTATGGTAACAGTAACGCAGACCAGACTGAAAGCCTGAGGTATATGCTGGTTAAAAACCCGGATGCATCTGCCGGAAGCGCAACGCCGGTAGACCCTGCTGTAACAGGAGCTACAGCTCATGTTAGCGAAACAAACTTTATACAGATTAATGAAACAGGCATCTATTATTTCGGGCTTAATGCATATAGCGCAGCAGGTTTGGGTAGTATATATGTAGACAACATTACTATAGAAGAAAGTACATGTGGTGTGCCTTCGGATGTATCGGTAACCGATATAACTCAAACTACGGCAACCCTTAACTGGGCTGAGCCTACCGAAGGAAACTCTCCGGTGGTAGTGTATTTCTATGGTTTCGGCACGGCAGATACCCCGCCTGCAACACAGTCGGCATCAAATGGTTTTACGGCAGCTTTAACTGATTTATTGCCAAATACCACATACTACCTTTATACAGGTACACTGTGCGGGCCGATGTTTAGCGAATGGGTGGTTACTGAATTTACCACACCGGCGGAAACAAGCAGCGTGAAAAACGACAGTTTTAAAACACTTACTGTAAGTCCTAACCCTGCTACTGATAATGTTGTAGTTAAAAACGACAGCGGTATAGATTCGCTTGCGCTGTACAACATTACGGGTCAAATAGTAAAACAACAAAATGTAAATGCTAATACTGCCAGCCTTAATACATCTGATTTGGCTGCAGGTATATACGTTCTATCAGTTACCAACGGAGGCCAATCGCAGAGAGTAAAGCTAATAAAGAAGTAATTTTTTTATAGCCTCCGGGTCTGCTACCCTTTTGGGTAGCGGCCGGTAACTAATATTATTTTGTTTATCCGGTTATTAAGAATAACGATTAGCCACTAATTAAGTAATTTTTCTCATTTAACAAGGTCGTATCGGGCTTCTATGCCTACCTTAATTATTAGGCTAATCAATGTTGCGGCGGTCAACAGGAGGGCCGCCGCTTTTCTTAATAACTTTGTGAAAAATACCCAACACTAGGTATTTTTATAACAAATAAAATTGTTATTTTTGTTTTTTATAACAAACTAAGTTTCAAAATTCTACCTGTTACACAATAGGATAATTTTGGAAGCGTTTTTATGAAACAGGCAGCAAGGATCCATCATCTGCCTTCCATTTGTACAAGATTTCAAGATTCAAGATTAGGCTTTCTGCAGGGATCCGCAGAAAGCTTTTCTTTTTTAGGCTAAAAATAATGTACGGGGTTAGTATTAACGGTAGTTTCCAGTACTGTAATTCCGGTTGTGTTGTTTTTTATAAAGTCAGTCATAAACCGTGCTGTATAGCGTTCGCTTTCATAATGGCCTATGTCGGCAAGCAGTAATTTTCCTTCCGCTTCGTAGAATTGATGGTACTTCAGGTCGGCAGTAAGGTAGGCATCAGCGCCTGCTGCTATTGCATTTTTTATAGCAAAGCTTCCTGCACCGCCCAGCAGAGCCACTTTCTTAATGCTTTTATTGGTAAAAGCACTATGACGTATGCCTCCGGTTTTCATCTTGTTTTTTACAAATTGCAGAAATTCCCCTTCATGCATTTCTAACGGTAATTCGCCTACCATTCCCAGTCCTATATTCTGGTGACGGTTTTGCAGGTTGTATATTTCGTAAGCCACCTCTTCATATACATGGTTTTCAAAAAGGGCTTTCAGTATGCCGGCTTCAAGGTGCTTTTCAAAAGTTACTTCAACCTTTATTTCCTGGGCTTCCATAAATTCGCCACGCTCGCCTATTTCGGGGTTACTGTATTCATTACCCTGATAGGTGCCTTTACCGGTGCTGTTAAAGCTGCAATTCTCATAATTGCCTATATTGCCTGCTCCTGCTGCAAAAAGTGCATTACGCAGCTCTGTATGGTTGTCTGGCACGGTATAGGTAACCAGCTTACGGATGAATCCTTCTTTTGGCACCAGTATTTTAGTGTTAATAAGTCCCAGGGCATCGGCAAATATTTTATTCACGCCATTTCTGTGGTTGTCCAGGGCGGTGTGTATGGCATATATGGCTATATTGTTCTGTATCGCTTTTAGTACGGCTCTTTCTACATAGTTTTTTCCGGTTATTTTCTTCAGCCCGGAAAACAGTATGGGGTGGAAGCATACAATAAGGTTGCATTTGGTGTTTATGGCTTCGTCTACCACACTTTCCAGTGCGTCATGGCATACCAGCACGCCGGTAAGGTTTTCTGATGCATTGCCGGTAAGCAGGCCTACGTTGTCAAAATCTTCGGCGTATGCAAGCGGAGCCATTTTTTCGAGTACAGGAAAGAGGTCTTTTATTTTCATGGTATGAAGTATCGTTTTATCAAAGGTACAAAAACAAAAAAACTGCCCTAAGGCAGTTTAGTATATAATATTTTTAAGAGTAATTACTGGCAGGTAGTTGCCTGTTGCATTGTAGCTACATAAGTGTTGAATATGATTCCTGTGTCCTGGCCTCCTACGTATGCATTGCCGTTTTCACCCTGGCAAATTTCCATTTCAGGAATAGTTTGGCCGTTTAGTGGGTACGATGCACATGTTACACAGTTTTCAGCTCCGTTAGTGCCGCCATTGCTTCCACCGCTGCTTATTGCATCCGGGTCGTAAGCATTGTCACAGTATAGTGAAAAATAATAATCAGGTTTAAGTCCGGTGTTAGCACCGTTCACAAACAAAAATGTGTCTAAAACAGTTACCTGAACTATTGTGCCTGCTTCGGTTAAACTATCAACTTTACTTGATACGATGCCCACACAGGCTTCATAATCTTCGGCAGTATAGTTTGGTGCGGTACCAGCTACTTCACACGTTTGGCAACCTATGTAGCTTTGAGTTGGTAGTTCGTCCTCATCTGAGCATGATACGGCCAACAGTATGCCAACGAAAGTAAGTGGAAATATAATCTTTTTCATTTCGGTTACACATTATTTTTTGTGAACAGCAAAAAAAGGAAAAACAGGAATTATATCCAAATGTTTCCGTTAAAACTTTGTTATTTTTATTGTTTTGGCAGATAGCATTGGTAAAAAAGTTGCAAAAGCCTGTTTTTAGTTATTTAGTGGTTAAAAAATTATTTCATTCTAAAATACTGGTTTCAGTAAACGCTGCTGTTACCATTGTTTTTGTCCGGGAGGCGTTAAATTTTGCACAACTTTTCTTTCCTATGATAAATGCCTGCCTTTTGTTTTATAACAAAAACTTACATTTGCATTATACCTTAATTTTATCATGAAGTACCTCAGGTTACTTTTACTTCCTTTTTCGTTGTTGTACGGCTGTATTACAGGCGTTCGGAATGTGTTTTACAATACCGGTATCTTTAAAAGTCATAGCTTTACTGTGCCTGTTATAGCGGTGGGTAACCTTAGTACGGGCGGCACCGGAAAAACCCCGCAAACCGAATATCTTATCCGATTGCTTTCGCAACAATACAATGTAGCAGTGCTGAGCCGTGGTTACGGACGTAAAACCAAAGGTTATATACTGGCCGATGATACTGCTACAGCGCAAACGATAGGCGACGAACCGTACCAGTTTTTCAGCAAGTTTAAAAATATACGTGTGGCGGTAGATGCTAACAGGGTAGAGGGTATAAACAATCTTTTGGGCTTAGAGCCAAAGCCCGACGTTATACTACTGGACGATGCCTACCAGCACCGTAAGGTTAAGGCAGGTTTTTATGTATTGCTCACCGCTTACAGCGATATTTATGCCGATGATTTTATACTGCCTGCGGGCAACCTGCGTGAAAGCAGGGCAGGGGCTAAGCGTGCCGGTGTTATTGTGGTAACCAAATGTCCACCATTATTACCTGAAGCCGAACAGCAGCGTATCATAAAAAAACTAAAGCCATCAGCAGGGCAGCAGGTGCTGTTTACAAGCATTGCCTACGACGATTCTGTATATTCGGATGCGGGTATATTGGCTGTAGCCGAAATAAAAAATACCCCGAAAATATTGGTAGCGGGGATAGCTAAGCCTCAGCCTTTTTATGCACACCTGCAAACAGGAGGAGACAATATAAGGACGTACCCGGATCATCATGATTTTACCGATGCCGAAATTAATGAGCTGAAACAGCTTAGTGAAATAAAACCTATAGTTACTACCGAGAAAGACTATGTGCGCCTTAAAGGTAAATTACCCGCCGACAGGTTGTATTACCTGCCCATAAAAAGCCGGTTTTTAGATAATGGTAGTAATGTGTTTAACCAAACCATTTTACATTATGTGGAACAAAGTACAGGAAACCGTTAACTACATTAAAGCCAAAACAGGGTTTACCCCACAATATGGCGTAATACTGGGCTCAGGCCTGGGCGGTTTTGCCGATGATATAACTATTGAACATTCTTTGCCATACAGCGAGCTGCCTAACTTCCCTGTATCAACAGTAGAAGGGCATGCCGGCAAACTTATTTTTGGCAAAATAGGCGATAAAAATGTCGTGGCCATGCAGGGACGCTTTCATTATTATGAAGGCTACAGTATGCAGGAGGTTACCTTCCCGGTAAGGGTAATGAAATACCTGGGCGTGGAAAAGCTGATTGTAAGCAATGCTTCGGGTGGGGTAAATTCATTTTACCATGTGGGTGATATTGTAATCCTCTACGACCATATTAACCTGATGCCGGAGCATCCGCTGCGTGGGCACAACGACGAACGTTTTGGACCAAGGTTCCTAAACATGAGCGAACCTTACAGCCATGCCCTTATTGCAAAAGCCAAAGAAATTGCGGTAGAGCAGGGCATCGATGTAAAAGATGGTATTTACCTGGCTTTACAGGGGCCTACGTTTGAAACACTTTCGGAGTACCGAATGGTAAAGATACTGGGAGCCGACTGTGTGGGTATGAGTACCGTACCCGAAGTAATTGTAGCCCGCCACATGGATATGGAGTGTTTTGGGGTGTCTGTAATTACCGATATGGGCGATAGCGACGGGGTAGGCTCGGTAAGCCATGATGAGGTACTACAAGCTGCTGCCCTTGCCGAACCCAAAGTACGTACACTGATAAAAGAATTAATAGCAACAGGGGAATAATAATCTTCTTAGTAGAATAACAAAAAACGCAGGCTTGGCCTGCGTTTTTTGTTCCTGATTTTTAATATGTGTTAGCCTCTTGTTAACCAGCCGCTTTTTCCTGCGGTTGCAATGGCGTAAGGAGTTATCCAAAACAAGCTGAATGTGTACAGCAGGCTGTAGGCATAAGCGTACAACGATTCGCTAAACTTGTTGTAGCGTTTTGTGTAAAAGAACACCGGGAAGCTTGAGTATAAAAGTATGCCCATAAGGGTAGAGCTTAAAAATAGTGCCGGGTGCGATACTATAAAATAAAACATCAGTATAAGGAAAGGATAAGCAGCAACGGTAGTAAGTAGTTGGTTTGCAAATAACAACCTGATACCGGCTTTGTTTTCTTTCCTGTAGTTTTTAAATACAAATGTTGCCATTTTTATATTCTCACGGATGTTGCTGCGTCCCCAGCGGATGAACATTTTGTACAATCCTTTATATTTTTCAGGCACATTGGTAAGTACATAGGCATTACGCTGAAACAATACATGAAAGCCCTGCTTCATAATCATGTTGGTCATGGCGCGGTCTTCGCCTATATCCGATTTTTTGCCCATAAACTTCTGGTCTATCCATTCGGGCAGGCAGGCCATAACGGCTTCACGGCGGTAGGCTGCAAGAGCACCCGGTGTACACATTACCGACCCGAGCGCACTTTCGGCAGAACGTATAAACTCAAAGCTGAGTACAAAACTTACGTTAAGCATTTTTGGTAATATGGCACTGCGGTTGTTTAGTACACGTACGTTGCCGGCTACCGCACCACAATCTTTTTTTACAACCAGTGGGCTAACAAGGTTCCTTAGCGTGTTTGGTTTTACAACCGAGTCACTGTCTACGGTAACAAACACTTCGCCAATACCGTTGTTAAACCCATAGTACAGTGCATGGCGCTTACCCATGTTTTTAGGTTGTTTGTATATGGTAACCCTAGCGCCTAAATCGTGTTTTGCCTGTTGTATCCATTGCCAGGTGTCGTCTTTACTGCCATCGTCTATGGCTATTAGCTGTAGTTTGTGTGTAGGGTAGTCGCTGGCAGCAAGGCTTTGCAGCGTATGCCATACCAGTTGCCCTTCGTTATACGCCGGTACTATTACCGTGATTACGGGGAGTTGTTCGTCTGTTACTGATTTAATGGGCTTGTATTTAGAATACAGGTACAAATTGTACAGGAAGAATAACCCCTTTATGCCCAGTAGTGCAATGCTGGTTACAATAATACTGCGCCCCCAAAAGGTATTGATGCGTTCCTGGTAAAGTGCATCAAACTCCGGTTGTAATAAATACACTAAAAAAGAGCCTACAAGCAGGAGTAATAAAGTTACTGTGAGTAAAAGTGTACCCCTGAGGTTAAAGCTTTTGTCTTTTTCTGCGGTTTCTAAATCTATATTTTCTATAGTATCAGTCTCCCGGGGGATGAAACTATTGTCTATGGTTAGGTTGGCTGATGTAATGCTTGATTTCATAAGTGTGGATTACTAGTTACACGCCAAAAGGTGTGCAACAGCCGTGCCGCAACGATTTATTGCTGTAAATCAAAGCAATATGTAATGTGTTGATTTTAAATGTGTAGAAAACGCAGGAAGGTTTCTACAACTTTCTACACAAATCACACTACATAGGGCTGTAGCGTATGCCTAAAAACATGCGTCTTCCCTGTAATGATGCGTAGTTATACGCCGTATCAAAAGTATAGCCGTTAGGATTGTTCACCGGGTCGTTCACATGCTGGTTAAACGGGTCTTCGGGGCGCAAAAGGCTATATTTCGGCACAAAGTCGAATATGTTCTTAAAGCCTGCGTATAGTTCCAGCCCGTAATCAAACTTTTTTGTAAACTGAATGTTGGCGGTACAAAACCATGGCGAATATTCGGGGCGGTAGTCGTTGGGTTGTACGGGCAGGCGCATAGGCCCGTACCAGTTGCCGGTTATATCCATAGAATAGTTGTTCGGCAGGCTGTAGCTGGCTATAAAGTTACCACTCCATTTGGGGGCGTGCAGTTGCTGTATGCGTTGTGCGTCTTCCATCCTGTAAACATCGGTATACGAAGCCCCTGTCATCAGTTTCAATGGGAAGTTAAACATCAACTCAATATTTGTGGCAAGCCCGCGCGATACAGCATAGCCATTCAGGTTGCTGTAAATAATCTTCGTAGGGTCGGAATCAAAATCCCCTATAATTTTATTGGTAAAGTACGAGTAGAAAGCCGTGGCATCTACATTAAGTAAAAAGGGCTTGGCGGGCAGCTTCCATACATAGTTAAGGTTTCCGTTATAAGAGCGTTCGGGTTTCAGGCTTTCGCTTATTATTACCTGGCGGGCTCCGGTAAGTGCAGCATGATCTTCGGTAAAAAGGTTTACTACCCTAAAGCCTGTGCCAAAACTCGCCCTGAGGGTATTCTGCACATCAGGCGAAAATTTATACGCTACCCTTGGCGAATGTACCGCGCCGTGATTGTTGTCGTAGTCAAAACGGTAACCCGCCAGCAGTTTGTGCTTGTTGGTCATGGTCCATTCATCCTGTACAAATAGGCCGGGCAGCGGGGTATTTTGCGGCTTATTTACGCTTCCGTCTTCCGATGCCGTTGCGGGGGTGTTGTCGTCATAGTGCGTATAGCGCAGCGCAGCGCCCACAAGCAAGCTGTGTGTCGGGGTAAGTTGCTTGTCCCAATACGCCTGTGCAAAACCTACCTGTTGTGTAGCCATATAGGGTGTGGTACCGTACCATGAGTTTTGGTTGTGCCAGTTGTAGGAGTATTGCGTAAAAATCTTTTCGGTGGTGGGTAGCTGGTACGTGCCTATAAGTTCTATACGGCTGGTGTAAATGCTTTCGCCATAAATACTGTCGCTGCCCCTAAAGTGTTTGTTCCATTGCATCTCTCCACCCCAGCGGTCTTCGTATACATAACGTGCACCCAGGGCTGCCACGCGGTTGTCTTTCCGTTTAAAGCTCCATTTGTTGAATATAGAAACACGGTTCTGCTGGGTAACATCGGTAAAGTTATCATGGTTTTTGTCGGCTTTTACATTATAGTTAAAGTAGTTTACCCCGAGCAGCGATGTTGCTTTGCCAACTTTAGTACGCGTAGCCGCATCAAAATTCAGTTCGCCCCAACTTGTCATAAAATAGTCTGCGCTCACTACCGGGGCTTTTTCCGGGCTTTTAGTTATTACGTTAATAAGACCACCCATAGCCTCGCTGCCGTAAAGCGACGAAGCAGGGCCTTTTACCACCTCTATGCGTTCTACAATGCTGTTTGGTATACCACTAAGGCCGTATACGGTACTTAGTGCGCTTACTATAGGCATACCGTCTATCAGTATCATGGTGTAAGGGCCTTCCATGCCGTTTATGTGGATGTCACCCGTATTGCATACGTTACAGTTGAGTTGCGGCATTACACCGTTTATCATACCCACAGCTTCAAACAGGCTGGGAGTAGGGTTCTTCTTAAACAGCTTTGGGGTGATTATTTCCACAGGTACCGGGCTGGCCGATCGGCTCATTTCTTTCATGGTACCGGTTATTACCACTTCGTCCAGGTTGTTTTCTGTAGCGATGAGTATAAAATTTTGCGTAAGGGTTTCGCCTGCTTTAACGGTTATGGATTTGGTTACGGTAGCATAACTAAAATACTCCGCCGAAAGCGTATAGCTGCCTTCGGGGACGCTTATAGTATAGTGCCCGGTGCTGTCGGCAAATACTGTGGTGTTAGCGGGGTATACGTTTAGTGCAGCCGCTTCCAATGCTGCACCTTTGTTGTCTTTTACAATACCGCTTACGGTACCGTTACTGTTTTGCGCATAAACCGACATGTTTATAAAGAGTAAAAGAATAATTTTTTTCATCTAAACATAAAATTTACAATTCAAAATTATAAATTTAGTTTAGACTAAAAAATATTTTTACCACAAAAGATAAGCCCCGCACTATTGTACGGGGCTTACTTGTCAAAAAGAAAAAATACACACTTTGTTTTGTCAAAGCATTTAAACCAGAATAAAATGCTAAGGATATGCTAAAAGTATAAATTAAATTTACATTACATCATTGATTTTCTTAAAATTTAAACTAATAACCCTATTTTTGTTAAATTTTTAAATAATTTAATGTTAATATGGTTTTGCTTACACTTTAAGGGAGAAAATCATGCTAATTTAGTTAAAATTCAAAATTTAAATATATGTTTTGAGCATGTGGTAATGAAAAAGCCTCCTGTTTATGGAGGCCTTTTGTTAAAATTATTGGTTTGAAGTTATTTTTTTAAGATGTGCTACTGTTTTTACGGGGTCTTCCGCTTTAAAAACGTAGTTGCCTGCTACCAGTACATCGGCGCCGGCTTCTACAAGCTGTGCAGCATTTTTGTCGCTTACACCGCCGTCTATTTCTATAAGGGTAGAAGCGCCGTTGCGCACGATAATTTCTTTCAGTTTACGGATTTTATCATACGTACGCTCTATAAAGCTCTGCCCTCCAAAGCCCGGGTTTACACTCATAAGGCATACAAGGTCGGTGTCATTAATAATATCCTCCAGCAGCTCTACATTAGTATGTGGGTTTAGGGCTATACCCGCTTTCATGCCTTCGGCCTTAATGGCTTGTAGCGTGCGGTGCAGGTGGGTACATGTTTCATAATGCACAGTAAGGTTGTTAGCGCCCAGTTGTGCAAAGGTTTTAATGTACGGGTCAGGGTTTACAATCATAAGGTGCACGTCGATGGTTTTTTTGGCGTGGCGTGTTATGGCCTCTACCACCGGTATACCAAACGAAAGGTTGGGTACAAATACGCCGTCCATAATATCTACGTGAAACCAGTCGGCCTCGCTGCTGTTTATCATTTCGATGTCGCGTTGCAGGTTTCCGAAGTCGGCAGAAAGCACAGACGGGGCTATAAGTGTGTTTTTCATTATATAAGATAGTGTTGTTTACGGTGCAAAGATAAAATTTTACTTTGGCAATTAAACTTTTGGCAATGTATTCCGTCTTAAAAAGGGTGATGATGAATTGCATTCGTCCTATTTAAGAATTCTTTAACAAAGTAATACACGGGCTTTATCATAGCTTTGTGCAGGATATAGCCACCTTATTATATGAAAATAAAATACATAGTGTACGCTGTGCTCGTAGCAGGGCTTGGCGGACTCATTTACTACCGTATATCAGAAAACAATAAAGGAAAACAGGATAAGGCCGGTGGGGGCGATGCTAATAAAAAGCCTACTGCCGTAACTGCCATAGTGGTAAAGCCTGAAGATTTCAGTAATACGCTGTCGCTTTCAGGATCTATAGAGGCAAATGAGCAGATACAGCTTACCAGCGAGGTATCGGGCATTGCCGAAAAAATATACTTTAAGGAAGGGGCTTCTGTAAGCCAGGGGCAGGTACTGGTAAAGATAAACGATATCGAGCTACGTGCCCAGGCTAACGAAGCGAGAACCAAGCAAACCCTTGCTGCCGAAAACGAGCGCCGTGCGCGCCTGCTGTTGCAAAAAGAAGCCATAAGCCAGGAAGAGTACGATATAGCCAGCGCCGACTTTAAAACCGCACAGGCACAAACCCAACTCATAAACGCACAAATAGCCAAAACATCCATTCGTGCACCCTTTAGCGGTACTATAGGATTAAGGAATATTTCGCCGGGTACCTATGTAACCCCGCAAACTATAATTACTACACTTGTAAACAGCAGCCAGGTTAAAATCACCTTCTCTGTCCCTGAAAAATATGCTTCGCAAATAAAAACCGGCACCAAAGTGAATTTCTCACTTTCGGGTTCCGATAAAAAGAACATTGCTACCGTGTATGCCACAGAACCTGCGGTAGACGTTTCTACCCGTACCCTGCGCATACGTGCCGTGGCTGATAATCCGGGTGGCAAGCTGATACCGGGCACCTTTGCCGATGTTATCCTGCCGCTTGATAAAACGGCCAATGCCTTTATGGTGCCTACCGAAGCGGTAGTACCTGTACAGGGCGGTAAAAAAGTATACGTAGTGCGAAACGGCAAAGCAGACGAAGCCAAAATAACCACTGGCACACGTACCGCTACCGATGTGGTAGTGCTGGAGGGGCTTAAGGCCGGCGATACGGTAATTACTTCGGGGGTTTTGGCACTGAAAAAAGATGCGCCTGTAAAAGCTACGGTAACTCCTAAACAGCAATAGCCATGAGCCTGAGTACACTGAGTATAAAGCGCCCCGTACTGACCATAGTAATGAACGTGGCTATTATCATCTTCGGGTTTATAGGGTACATGTTCCTGGGCGTGCGTGAATTTCCGAGTATAGACCCGGCGCAGATAAACGTGCGTACAAACTATACCGGGGCCAATTCCGATATTATAGAATCACAGATTACTGAGCCGCTGGAAAAAGCCATTAACCAGATAGACGGTATACGAAACATATCATCGAGCAGTAACCAGGGTTCCAGTAACATTACCATAGAGTTTGAACTGGAAAAGAACCTGGAAGAAGCCGCTAACGACGTGCGCGATAAGGTATCGCAGGCTACCAGCAGCCTTCCGCAGGATATTGATGCCCCGCCGGTAGTAAGTAAGGCAGATGCCGACAGCGAACCGATTATTACCATGACGGTACAGAGTGCCACCCGTGGCCCGCTGGAACTGAGCGACTATGCCGAAAACGTGATTGCCGAGCGCCTGCAAACCATACCGGGTGTGAGTTCGGTGCAGATATGGGGGCAAAAGAAATATGCAATGCGTATGTGGATAGATCCGGTAAAGCTGAATGCTTATGGGGTTACCGTAGCCGATGTGCGAACCGCCCTAAACAGCCAGAACGTGGAGTTGCCTACGGGTAAGCTTACAGGTGCAAATACTGAGCTTACCGTAAAAACACTGGGTAACCTGGCCACACCGGAACAGTTTAACAACATCATTGTAAAATCTGAAGGAGAACGCATTGTAAAGCTGAGCGACGTGGGCCGTGCCGAACTGGGGCCGGAAAACGTGGAAACCAAGATGACCAACAACGGTCAGCAACTTGTGGGGCTTGCCATAATCCCCCAGCCGGGAACTAATTATATAGAAATTGCCGATGCTTTTTATGCGCAATACGACCAGTTGAAGAAAGAGCTTCCGGGCGACATGAAGATTAATATAGCGCTTGATAATACCCGCTTTATTAAAAAATCAGTGCTGGAAGTAGCCGAAACCCTTGGTATCTCCATCATCCTGGTAACACTGATTATTTACCTGTTCTTCCGCGACTGGGCTATAGCACTACGTCCGTTGCTGGATATTCCCGTATCACTTATCGCTACGTTTTTTATCATGTATATTTTCGGTTTCTCCATAAATGTACTTACGCTGCTTGCCATTGTACTGGCTACCGGGCTTGTGGTAGATGACGGTATTGTGGTAACCGAAAACATCTTTAAAAAAGTAGAGGAGGGCATGACCCCGATAGAGGCAGCACTTAAGGGAGCCAACGAAATTTTCTTCGCGGTAATTTCCATTTCCATAACGCTGGCAGCCGTGTTCCTTCCTGTAATTTTCCTTGAAGGTTTTGTGGGCAGGTTGTTCCGGGAATTTGGGGTGGTTATTGCGGCGGCAGTACTGGTATCGGCATTTGTGTCGCTTACCCTTACGCCCATGCTAAATGCCTACCTGATAAAAGGCGTGCACAAAAAATCGAAATTCTACGACCTTACCGAGCCGTATTTCGAAAAGATGAACAAAGGCTATGCCGGTATGCTTACGGGCTTTATGAAACGTAAGTGGATGAGTTTTCCTATCCTGGGGCTTTGTGTGGGGCTTATCATATTATTTTTTAGTACCCTTCAAAAAGAGACGGCACCGTATGACGACCGCAGTAGTATCGGCCTTAACATAACAGGTCCCGAAGGTGCTTCGTATGACTATATGGACCGTTTTATGCAGGAAATGCAGCAGCTAATAAACGACTCTATCCCCGAAAAGCAGGTGGCACTGGTAATCACGTCGCCGGGATTTGGATCCGGAGCTGTAAACAGCGGGCGTGTACGTATAGCCCTAACGGATACCGAAGACCGCAAGCGCAGCCAGAAAGAGATTGCTGATGATTTAACAAAATGGACAAAGAAGTATAACGATGCCCGTGTGGCAGTACAGCAGCAGCCTACGATAGCCGTAAACAGGCGTGGTGGTTTCCCGATACAGTACATTATACAGGCACCCAATTTTGAAAAGCTGCGCGAAAAGATACCGCAGTTTATGGATGAGGTAAACAACGACCCTACCTTTGCGGCAAGCGACGTGAACCTGAAATTCAACAAGCCGGAAATCAACGTTACCATAGACAGGGAAAAGGCACAAAGCCTGGGTGTGTCGTTACTTGATGTGGCACAGACATTACAGCTTTCATTAAGCGGTCAGCGTTTCGGGTATTTTATGATGAATGGTAAGCAGTACCAGGTCATTGGCCAGTTTGATAAAGCCGACCGCGAAAAGCC
Source organism: Flavobacterium sp. RHBU_3 (assembly GCF_046613565.1). Lineage (NCBI taxonomy): Bacteria > Pseudomonadati > Bacteroidota > Flavobacteriia > Flavobacteriales > Flavobacteriaceae > Flavobacterium > Flavobacterium sp. RHBU_3. Next base: position 55,810 of record NZ_JBKJHC010000013.1, read on the forward strand.
GCTCGATCTTACTTCTATATTTGTAAAAAGCAGTACCGGCGAACTGATACAGCTGGATAACCTTGTTAAGGTAGATGAAGAAAGCAGCCCGCCACAGCTGTACCACAACAACCGCTATATGAGTGCCACCGTGTCGGCTGGTCTTGCACCGGGCATGAGTATCAGTGATGGTATAGAGGCTATGGACAGAATCAAAGCCAAAGTGCTCGATGAAACCTTTACAACCGACCTTGGCGGGGAGTCGCGCGACTTTGTGGAGAGTAGCTCTAATACGCTGTTTGCATTTGGCTTAGCACTATTGCTTATTTACCTGATACTTGCAGGGCAGTTTGAAAGCTTCCTGGATCCGTTTATCATCATCCTTACCGTGCCTATGGCGGTAGCGGGAGCGTTGTTTTCGCTATGGTTGTTCGGGCAAACCTGGAACATCTTTAGCCAGATTGGTACCATCATGCTTATCGGGTTGGTAACCAAAAACGGTATCCTTATTGTGGAATTTGCAAACCAGCTTCGCGAAGAGGGCAAGGAAAAATACGAAGCCATTATGGAAGCATCAGAGAGCCGCCTTCGTCCTATATTAATGACCAGCCTTGCCATTGCCCTGGGTGCATTGCCTATTGCCATGTCGCTGGGTGCAGCCGCTACCAGCCGTATTGGTATGGGGGTGGTTATTGTAGGCGGTACGGTGTTTTCGCTATTGCTTACCCTGTTTGTAATCCCGGCTATTTACTATATGTGGTCGCGCCCGCGCAAGCACAGGCCGGAATTTGATAATATTAAAGACCTGTAACTATGAGGTTATATCTGTATATACTACTGGCATTTTCGTTTGCAGCTTCGGCACAACCCCTGCTTACGGTAGAAGATGCCGTGGCTATTGCCCTTAAAAATAATTACGACATACAACTGGCAGGCAATAACCTGAAAATGGATGAAGAAAACGTTAGCCTTGCCAATGCAGGCCTGTTGCCTAATCTTTACGGTTCGCTGTCGCAAAACAATACCATACAGGATAGTAAGCAGGTGCGTACTGATGGTACTGTGCAGGAGCTTAAAGGTGCTAAGAATAACAGCCTGAACTATGGTGTAAACCTGGGGTGGACAATATTTGACGGTTTCGGGATGTTTGCGCGCTATGACCAGCTTAAGGCGCTGAAGACTCAGGGTGAAGCCGAGCTGAAATACGCCATAACCACTACCGTAGGCGATGTTATGGAAACCTATTATACCCTGGTACAGCAACAGCAAATGCTTAAGGCGCTTGATACTGCTGTGGTAATTAGTAAACAACGTATTACTACGGCACAGAACAGGTTTAAGATAGGTAAGGCTTCTAAGTTAGAAGTGCTTAACGTTGAGGTAGACCTGAATACCGACCAAACCAACCTGCTGAACCAGCAAAAGGAATATAAGAATACTAAGACCCTGCTGAACCAGCTTTTAGCGCGCGATCTCACCACTGATTTTAAAGTGGCCGATAGTGTAGCTACAGACGATAAGCTGGTGCTGCCGGATTTGCTAAACCAGGCGGGACAACAAAACCCGTTGTTACAACTGGCATTGATCAATAAAAATGTAGCGGAGCTGAACCTGAAACAGGTTAAGGCGGCACGCTACCCTCAGGTGGGTATCACTACAGGTTATATTTTTACAGATACGGAATCGAGCCTGGGGTTTGCCCGTACTAACAGGGGTAACGGTTTAAGCTATGGGCTTACGGCAAGGGTAAATATTTTTAACGGCTTTTTGCAAAAACGTAACGAGAGGATAGCCAAACTGCAGATAGAAAACACTAAGGTGCTTATAGACCAGCAAACACAGGAAATAAACACCCAGCTGATGACGGCTTTCCAAACGTATATGACAAACCTGGAGCTTGTAAAACTGGAAGCCCATAACGTACAGATAGCCGAGCAAAACCTGGATATTACCATGGAAAAATACCGCATAGGTACCATAACCACACTTGAGGTACGCGCAGCCCAGCTGAATTATGTAAATGCACTTTCGCGTAGTAGCACGGCCCAGTTTAACTCTAAACTATCGGAAGTGGGACTAAAAGAACTTGCCGGAAACCTTTCGCTTACCGGGAAATAACAGTTGTTCAAATTTCATACGGGAATCCCGGCAGCCATTGCCGGGATTTTTTGTTTCAAAATTTTTGCAGCTTTGAAAATAATATTATAATATTCAGCGTTTTAAGTTGAATTTACATCAAACCAATCGCTTTTGAAAACTTTACGCACCATAAACGGAACATATTCGTATCTGGTATTGATTCCGGTGGCGGCATTTATATACTTTTTTTGGCTCATGGTACGTCTTACACTCGATTATGTGCCTTATAATACCAATGTGGCTTTCCTGATGATAAAACAAACGGAAGTAACCACCTTGCCTGAATATCGTTACATTTTTTACAGCCATGTGTACACCAGCATATTTGTATTACTGCTGGGTTTTGTGCAGTTCTTTACTTTTCGCAGCAGGGCAGGAAAGAAGCTGCACCGCTGGTCGGGCTACGGGTATGTGGTGGTACTCCTGGCTATAGCCGCACCCAGCGGACTGTATATGGGGGTGTATGCTAATGGTGGTTTACCCAGCAAAATATCGTTTGTATTGCTCAGCATACTGTGGTGGGGTACCACATGGCTGGCTATGCGTCGCATTGCTTCCCGTGATTTTGCAGCCCACCGCCGCTGGATGATACGCAGCTATGCCTTGTGCCTCAGTGCTGTTACCCTACGTATGTGGAAGGTTGTTATTGTAATGCTTTTTCACCTGCCGCCTATGGAAACCTATAAAATTATAGCCTGGGCAGGCTGGGTGCCTAATCTTATTATTGCAGAACTGATCATTTACTATAAATACCAACATTTAAAAAAACAACCATGAAAAAAATGTTACCACTTGCGGCCGGGCTCATAATGATGCTGGGCTGCCAAAGGCAAACCGGTACACCGGCTGCCGATAATGATGGGATGGACGGGCTTTTGGCCGTGAATGACGATGTGGCGCCCAGGGAACTGGTAAAAGACGAACATACCGAAATGTATGGGGTGTGGACGGGTTTTATGGAAGTGGTTTATGATAATGATGAAGAGTTTAGTGATGATGATTACCGAAAGAAACTATCCATTAAAATAAAGAGGATAGAGGATGATGTAGTGTATGGCAAAAGTATTACTGCAGGACATGCCCGTAACTTAGAAGGAACCTACAAAACAGAAAGCGATATTATTGTGGTAAAGCTTAACGAGCCCGGAACAAACAAATACGACGGTATCTTTGAACTTAAAATGGTAAATGATTCGCTTAAGGGAACGTTTAAACCATTTAAGAAAAATGAAGGGATTAGCAGTGTAAAGAATGTGGCGCTTGTTCGGGCGGAGTTTAAGTACGACCCTAAAGTAATGCTTACTGAGGAGGAGATTATAGATTACACTAACCCTAAAATAGAAAAGTGGACCGTAAAGAATAAAAGTGGAGAAACCTTTACACGGTCGCGCGAAACCTTTAGGGTGTCTTCAGAAGAGATAATGTCTATAAATTCATCGACCACTAAATTAACCGAGAGCCAGCTGAAGAACCTTAGGAAAATAGACCTTGAAATTTTGAGGTATACCATTTATGCTCGGCATGGGTTAACCTTTAAAAAGAGTTACTACCGTTATTTTTTTGAAAGCACAGACTGGTATGTGCCAATTTCGGACAACGTAGATGCCGATCTTACCAAAATTGAAAAAGAAAACATAGCCCTGCTGCAACGTATGGAAAAATACGCAGAAGACCACTATGATTACTTTGGTAGGTAAAATATATTAACAAGGGCTTGCTATACAGGCAGCCCTTGTTTTTGTACTGCTGTTTGTAAATGCATATCTTCGCATATTGTAATGAATGCCAACATAAACCTATCAACATGAAAAAAGCTTTACTCTTTATTATAACTGTCCTGGCTTTAGTATCGTGCAAAGATGAAAAAGAAACTGCCGCCAAACCTCAGGCCATAGCGTATCATGAAATTAACAACGAACCGTATAAAAAACTCTATGGCTACTGGACGGGTATGCGTATAGATGATTATGATGAGGTAGATAAAGATACTACCTTATATGCCGAAGAAGGAGCCAAGCTAAGCTTAAAGATAAACCGCATTATAGAAAACAAAGTATATGGTGTAAGCATGATAAATGGGGAAGCCCGTCCTGTAAAAGGCGAAATGAAGCTGGGTAGTGGCGGTAAAAAACTTTTTACCCTAAGAGAACCCGGCACTATGGAAGGGTCGGGTATTTTTGAACTGGTAATGGCAAATGACACCATAATCGGCATATGGAAAGCGTATATACCCAAGCCGGGCAAGGTAAAGGTGAAAAAACTGGAGCTTGTACAGCGTGGGTTTAAATACAACCCTGACCAAATGCTGAGTCAGGATGATAGCTACTATGTAGACTGGGGAACATCTATTACTAAAGATACCGTATATACCTATAAGGATGGTGATGAAATAAAAGAGGAAAAAGAAGTGCAGGAACTTTACAGGGCTGCATCTGATGCTATTTTTAAACTGAATGGTTCTACCCAAAAGCTTACCGAAGAACAACTAAAAGAACTAAGTAAATTAGACCTCGAAGTGCTGCGCAATACCATTTTTGCACGTCATGGCTATTCGTTTAAGCGTACCTCCCTGCGTTATTTCTTTGAAATGGCCGACTGGTATGTACCTGTTTCGGGTAACGTAGATAAGGAGCTTACCAAGCTTGAAAAAGAGAACATAGCCCTACTGAAACGCCTGGAACAATACGCTACAGACCACTATGATTACTTTGGTAGATAGTAATAAAAACGGGGAGCTTTAAAGCTCCCCGTTTTTTATTGTTTAAGTTCTAATGTTTTTATTTCGGAAATCAGTTTGCCGTCGGCACTGAAACCTTCAATCAGCACTTTTACTTTTTTGCGGTTAATGTTGGGAATCTTAAACTTAAAGTTACCGTTTTCATCGGTCATTATTTCGGCTTGCCAGTCTATTACCCCAAAGTTTTCAAAACCTGCCGAATTGTAATTGTACTTTTCGTTTTTAAACACCGGGTATTTCTCAAAACCATCGGTTATAATAATATCGGGCGTAGCGTTTTTGTCTTTACTGGTGTATGCCATAGCCGGTTTAAGGTAAATTTTAATAACACCGCTATAGTTGCGCACTGATGGTACCAGGGCGGTAGTGCTTATATAAATTTCATCAACTTCGTCCATAGATATCATGGTAAGCTGGTTGTGATCCAGTAGCTGAGAGTTGTTTATGTACACTATTGGCTCGCTTTGTGCTGCATTCAGGCTGTTTCGCTGGCGCGAGTATATATGGGCATCCCTGCCTATGCCGCCGTTGTCTACGTTAAACATTCCCCGCGATATAATGTACTGCATTACGTTGTGGTAAGCATTAGTTTCGCGCTCGCCTATTTTTACACCGTTAAGGTTACCGTTACCAAAACTCCTTTCGTATTTAAGGCGCTTGGCATTAATTACGGTTTCCTCCAGTTCTATGGTTCCGGTAACTACCCCGGGCAGTTCAGGGGCTGTAGTAGCACCCGATAGGTAACAACGCTGGGCTGGTTTATACTTTTTATTAAACTCTTTAAAGCCGTCTGTTATTCGGGGTTTAATATCCAGTACTTTTGCTTTTCCACCCTCCGGTATCAGGCTTAGTGTTACATGGGTAGAATCCCGTATAACCAGTTTGTCAAATTCAAAATTGCCTTTATCGTCTACGGTAGTATATTCATTAAGTCCTGCTGTAAGTGAATACAGTTGTATCCTGTCTTTTTTGCCAGTTTTTCCGGCCAGTTTTTCCGGCAATGTACCTTTTAATGTAAGTCCCATATCAAAACCATAGTTTGATTTAGGAGGGTTTTTCAGAATATTATTCCAGTTGTATTTACTGGTCTTACCCATAAGGTACATATCTAGTTCATACGCTTTTGCCCGGCTTATGGTATTAAAGTAGTATTTTCCGCGTGCTTTTTTATCTGTTTGTATGTAAGGCAGTATCCATAGCGAAGAGTATATGTCGTTTTCCTGCTCCATAGCAAGGGTGTTTTCGGGTAGCACCGTCATGCTTAGGTTAAACATAGCAGGGTGGTTTACCTTTCCTGTAAGCTCTACATACTCTACATTTTCGTTGTCATTGTTTACAGTAACCCCTGTTGCAGCTGCGGGAAATTTAAAAATAACCCTTTGCGCCAGCTCATTAAGGTCTTTATCAAGCAGGCGTATGGTATTTAACCCTTCGGCAAGGTCGGCATTGGCTATAGCCAGTTTTATTTCTCCTTTTGGCTGCACTTCATACATGTTTACATGGTCGTCTTTGTGTATCAAAAGTAGAAGTGATTTGTACTTTCCTGGGTTATCAGTACGTATGGTAACTGTTGTTTTATCGACTGAAAGGTAGTTGTTTACCTCCAGTGTAATACCCGATGCAGCCGCAGGTAGTGCTACCTCAAACGTTTTGTCGTTGTAGTTTACTACGGCTTTATAGTTTTCTCCAGCTACAGGTACAAGGTCAAACCGTCCGTAGCCCAGTTTATTCAGTTGTACTTTTTTCAGCACATTGCCGGCGCTGTCTGTAATATCTGCAGTAACAACCTCTGTAGGTTCGTGGTTACAATCCGATACATGTATGCTAAGGATGTTGGTAACACCGGTTACAAAATTACCGCCCTCAGCTGCTATATCAATATTCAGTTTAGACGTGTCCGGGCCCGAAAGCGCAGTACCTGCACCTGTGCTTTGGTTTATTACGGTAAATTCGGCAACAGCCGATTCATCTTCGGTAAAATTGTTCATCCAGTTGGTGTAGCACTGTATGTAATAACGCCCTGATTTAAGGCTGCTACCCAACTTAAAGCTGCCCTGAAAACCACCTACATTTCCGTACACCAGTTGTGTTTCCAGTACTTTCCCGGTTTCGTCTATCAGTGACGCAAAAATGTTTACCGTGCTAAAAAACGGTACGTTTTTCCTGCGGTGAAATACATAGCCCTTAAACCATACGCTTTCGTAGTTTAAGTAGATACTTTTGTTTGTTTGCAGATGAATGTTTTCGCGCTCAAGGAAAAAATAGTCGGTAAGTGCCTTGCCGGCCGTTTCCTTGTCCTGCGCAAAGCAAATAGAAAAAAATAACAATAACACTACGGCAAGTTTATGCCCTAAGTTTTTTTTCATACGGTAAATGTGTAATTGGTTTTGGAAATTGGTTTGATTTCGATGCAAATATAAATGTTTAAATTATATGCAGCCCCAGTATTAAACGCTGTTTACCGCAATTTAGCATACGTATATATTAAAAAAAGGGGCGCCAATGGCACCCCCTGATATATAGTGTAAGAAAAAGCAGATTATTACATCATGCCCGGCATACCGCCGCCCATTGGCATACCGCCGCCGGCTCCTTCTTCTTTAACGTCGATTAGTGCGCACTCTGTAGTAAGTATCATACCTGCAACCGAAGCAGCGTTTTCAAGCGCTACACGGGTTACTTTCTTAGGGTCTATGATACCTGCGGCAAGCATGTCTACGTACTCGTCTGTTTTAGCGTTGTAACCAAAGTCGCCTTCGCCTTCCGCCACTTTAGAAACCACTACGCTGCCCTCAAGGCCTGCGTTTTCTACGATAGTACGTAGCGGGGCTTCTACAGCGCGAGATACGATTTGTATACCTGTAGCTTCGTCAGCATTTTCAGCTTTTACATCGGCAAGAACTTTCTTGGCACGAAGCAGTGCTACACCACCACCGGCTACAATACCTTCTTCTACAGCAGCGCGAGTTGCGTGTAGTGCATCGTCTACACGGTCTTTTTTCTCTTTCATTTCCACTTCACTTGCAGCACCTACATAAAGTACAGCTACACCGCCTGCCAGTTTAGCAAGACGCTCCTGAAGTTTTTCCCTGTCGTAGTCAGATGTTGTAGTTTCTATCTGAGCTTTTATCTGGTTTACACGGTTTTTAATAAGGTCTTCTGTACCTGCACCGTTTACAATGGTAGTGTTGTCTTTGTCTATAACTACTTTTTCGGCAGTACCCAGCATAGAAAGGGTAGCGTTTTCAAGGGTATAACCTTGCTCTTCAGCAATTACAGTACCACCGGTAAGGATGGCAATGTCTTCAAGAAGTGCTTTCCTGCGGTCGCCAAAGCCAGGAGCTTTAACAGCAGCAATTTTAAGCGCACCACGAAGTTTGTTTACCACAAGCGTAGCAAGAGCTTCACCGTCTACGTCTTCTGCAATAATAAGAAGCGGTTTTCCGCTTTGCGCTACCGGCTCAAGTACCGGAAGCAGGTCTTTCATTGAAGATACTTTTTTGTCGTATAGTAATATGTAAGGCCTGTCAAGTTCGGCCTCCATTTTCTCAGAGTTGGTTACAAAGTAAGCCGATAGGTAACCACGATCAAACTGCATACCTTCTACTACGTCTACGTAAGTATCAGTACCTTTAGCTTCTTCTACAGTGATTACACCTTCTTTACCTACTTTTTCAAAAGCTGTAGCTATAAGTTCGCCCACGCTTTCGTCGTTGTTAGCAGAAATTGAAGCTACCTGCTTAATTTTTTCAGACGTACTGCCCACTTCAGCGCTTTGCTTGGCAAGCTCGCCTACAATAGCAGTAACAGCTTTGTCTATACCACGCTTAAGGTCCATCGGGTTAGCACCGGCAGCCACGTTTTTAAGGCCTTCTTTTACAATAGCCTGTGCAAGTACAGTAGCGGTAGTAGTACCGTCACCGGCAAGGTCATTGGTTTTGCTGGCAACTTCTTTTACCATCTGGGCACCCATGTTTTCCAGGGTGTCTTTAAGCTCTATTTCTTTGGCAACAGATACACCGTCTTTAGTTACGGTAGGGCCGCCAAATGATTTGCTGATGATAACGTTACGCCCTTTAGGACCCAGGGTTACTTTTACTGCATTAGCAAGTGCATCTACACCACGTTTTAAACCGTCGCGTGCTTCAATGTCAAATTTTATTTCTTTAGCCATTTCTTTTATCTTTTATGGTTTTTCGTCAAACAATTAAACTCCTTAGATGATAGCGAAGATTTCTTCTTCTTTCATGATAAGGTAATCTTTACCTTCAAACTTAAGCTCAGTGCCGGCATATTTACCATAAAGCACAGTGTCGCCCACTTTTACAGTCATTTCGTAGTCTTTTGTACCGTTACCTACGGCAACAACAACACCTTTAGATGGTTTTTCCTTGGCAGTGTCAGGAATAAAAAGACCTGAAGCTGTTTGTGTTTCAGCGGCAACCGGTTCTACCAGAACACGGTTTGAAAGCGGTTTAATGTTTAAAGCCATATTATGTGTTATTTTTTGTTTGTTAAAATTAATTTTTGATGCAATCAGTTTTTCAGAAATTGTGCCAATTTAAATTTCTGCCAAATTTACAGGTAAAAAAAATGCCAGCTTTGACAGGCTGGCATTTTTTTGAAGATATATTGTATATATTCTTAGTTCTGTGGTTGTGCAGCAGGCGTAGCAGGTGCGCCTGTGGCAGGTGCAGCAGCGCCATTAGCAGGAGCAGTAGCGCCATTAGCAGGAGCAGTAGCTCCGTTTGCAGGTGCCTGGGCAGCAGGTACAGCACTTTCGTCAGTAAGTGGTTCAGATGAGCCACCTGAAGCAAGACTTACAGTAGATAGTATAATAAGCACTACAAGGATACCGGCAAGTACTGCGGTACTTTTGTCAAGGAAATCGGTAGTTTTTTGTACACCACCCATAATTTGCGGTCCGCCTATAGATGAAGAAAGTCCTCCTCCTTTAGGGTTTTGTACCATAATTACTACGATAAGCAAAAAGCTCACTATGATTATAAATACTAAAAAAATGCTGAAACTAATCATTGTTCTTTATTAATTGTTATTTTGTTGTAAATCTTTTATTTCTAAAATACGGTCTGCAAAGAAAGCACTTTTTTCCGGATATTTCAAAATTAAAATTTCATAAGCCTGTATGGCTTTTGCATATTTTTTTTGCTCCAGGTATACGCGTGCCAGTGTTTCGGTCATCAAGCCCGGTGTATCACCGGTTTTCTTGCTCAGGTTTTCCCACGCCGATGTATCTGTCTTAACCGGTGTTATCTTAGGGCTGGCCTCTATAAAGCGGTCTATCAACTCCAGTTTTTTATCAAGCGCTGTTGGTGCTTCCGGGGCTTTTTCCTTAGTAGGTGCTGCCTCAGGTTGAAGTGCAGGAGTAGTGCGGTCTATTGGTTTAAGCCTTGATAATTGCAACCATTCGGCAAAGGAATGTTTTTCACTTTGCTCAAATTTTAGCGGACTGCCAATAGGTTCGGGGCTTATGGTTATCTCAGTTGCTGTTTCTGCTACAGGAGTTGGTTCCGGTTCTGTGATTTCTAAAGGTGCCGAAACTTCCTCAGCCGGTATAGTTTCTTCCGGAACGATTGGTGTAATTGTTTCGGGTTCCTTAATGAGCATTTTTATAGAGCGTTCCAGCTTTTCTATACTGCTCAGCGGGGTAGGGTCGGCCTTCAGCTGTGGTTCTTCTGCGATAACAGGGGTAGGGGCAACTGTAATTTCTTCCGTCACCTCTATTGCTGCTACAGCTTTTTCGTTTGCTTCAAGCTGTTTGTAATCAATGCTTCTAAACTCTTCTGAAGTAATAAACTCAAACAAAACCGTACGGTCTGTGGTATACGCTGCTGTTTTTTTCAGTTCGCCGTTATACCGGAAACTGTCTTTATTATATAGTCCTTTAAGGTATACCGCACGGGCGCTTTGCAGGTACGGGAATTCCATGAGGATACTTTCCAGTTCCGCAGCCTGCCTGTCGTTTAACGAATAAGGCTTATTAAGCAGGTATGTGTAGTCTTTTGTATTCAATTTTTGTTGATGGTTGATGGTTGTTAGTTATTAGTTGTTGGTCTTACTCGGGTCGAGTGAAGTTTCCAAAAACCAACAACTGACAACCAGCAACTAATTTACCATTTCGCCAGCGACTCGTTAAAGATGTCCTGGGTTATGCGTTCAAAAATATCGTTTAAAGCGCTGTCCAGTGTTGCACCGTTTAGCAGCTTGTTTGCATCATAATCATAATAAAAACTGAAAGGTTTTTCAAAGTTGTCCTTTTCGTTCTTTTTGTTTGTAAACCTTACGTTTACGGTAATGGTAAGCCTGTTTTGTGCCGTCCTTTGATTAGCAGTAGCCGTCATCGGGCTAATCCTGTACTGGGTTATTTCGCCTTCGTATACAAGGTCTGCGTTGTTGCCACCCGGTGCTAAACTGGTTTGGCCCTGAATAAGATCCTGTAGCCTTCGTGTAAAAGTGCGCTCTATGCCGGGCTCCACAACATCTGCATGGTTCTGGAAATTATTCACCTGAAAGGTCTTTACATCGTTGCCAATGTTAGTGCCGTTAAAGCTGTATTTGCTACTGCTGCCACTGCCGCATCCTAAAACAGGAAGTAGTGCGCATAACAGTATTATTTTTATGATACGCATTTTATTAGAGTTTATAGTTATCGGTTGTTAGTCTTACTCTGGTTGAGTGAAGTTTCCAAAAACCAACAACTGACAACCAACAACTAATTTACCATTTCGCCAGCGACTCGTTAAAGATGTCCTGGGTTATACGTTCAAAGATTTCTTCAAGGGCAGTAGTTAATACTCCTCCGGTAAGCAGTTCGTTTGCGGCGTAGTCGTAGTAAAAACTAAAGCGTTTCTCAAAGTTATCATCTTCCTTAAATTTATTTGTAAAACGCACCATAACACTTATGGTAAGCCTGTTTTGTGCAGCGGTTTGGCTGGCGGTGGCTGTCATGGGGGTTACGCGGTATTCGGTAATTTCTCCTTCATACAGCAGGTCACCGTTGCTGTTGGTAAGGCTCAGGTTCGTCTGATTCTGTATCAGGTTTTGCAGCCTTTGGGTAAAGGTTCGTTCTATACCCGGTTCAACTACCTCTGCCGTGTTCTGAAAGTAATTTACCTGAAAAGTTTTCACCTTTGGGTCTATGTTAGAACCCGAAAGCGAGTAAATCCCGCATCCGCTAAGCGTAAGTAGCACCACAAAGGCGGGTAATAATTTTAATAAGCGTAAAAAAGGCTTACAAGTCATATTGTTTTATTTTTCTATATAAAGTCCTTTCAGAAATGCCAAGCTCATCGGCGGCGGCCTTGCGCTTGCCTTTGTTTCTTTCCAGGGCTTTTTTAATCAGTTCTATTTCTTTTTCGTCCAGCCTAAGTGTTTCTTCTTCCTCTACGGTATCGGCATACAGGTAGTTACCGTCATAGTCATCATCGTCCTCGTCATGATCTATAATGGGTTCTGCATGGCTTACTACCGGTTGCGGAGCATATACCTCGGGGCGGTGGTCCAGGTATTCCTGCCTGTTGCCGTTTTCCTGTCCGTATATGCGCTGAATCAGTCCTTTGTTGTTTTCCTGTACCTTGGTGCTGTTGCCGTTTTGCATCAGTTCCATAGTAAGTTTTTTCAGGTCGGTAATATCCGCACGCATGTCAAACAGTATTTTGTACAGAATCTCGCGCTCGTTTGTAAAATCGCTTTCCTGTTTTTTATCCGGAATAACGGCAGGGAGGTTACTCACCACACCATCGGGCAAATACGCGGCAAGCGCACTCCCGGTTATGTTTCGGTTTGTTTCTAAAACGGAAATTTGTTCTGCAACATTGCGCAGCTGGCGAATATTTCCGCTCCAGCGGTATTTCATCAGTACGTTTACTGCGTCGTCTTCCAGTTTTATTGGAGGCATTTTGTACTTGTGTGCAAAGTCTGACGCAAACTTACGAAACAGCAGGTGAATGTCATCCTTACGGTCGCGTAGGGGAGGGAGCATAATTTCAACTGTGCTAAGGCGGTAGTATAAATCCTCACGGAACTTGCCTTTTTGTATGGCGTCAAACATGTTTACGTTTGTGGCCGCTACTATACGCACATTAGTTTTCTGCACCTGACTCGACCCAACTTTTATAAACTCACCATTCTCCAGCACGCGCAGCAGGCGTACCTGGGTGGTAAGTGGCAGTTCGCCTACTTCGTCCAGGAAAATGGTGCCACCGTCGGCTACCTCAAAATACCCCTCGCGGGTAGAAGTTGCACCGGTAAAGGCGCCTTTTTCGTGACCAAAGAGTTCACTGTCTATAGTACCCTCGGGTATTGCACCACAGTTTACGGCTATGTACTTGCCGTGCTTACGGTGTGATAGGGCATGTATAATCTTCGGAATGCTTTCCTTACCTACACCGCTTTCTCCGGTAACCAGTACCGAAATATCAGTAGGAGCTACCTGTATGGCTTTCTCTACCGCGCGGTTTAACTTCGGGTCGTTCCCTATTATTTCAAATCGTTGTTTTATGGCTTGTACGCTTTCCATACATTTGTTTGTTTCAAGTTTAAGGTTTTAAGTTTTTACTCAATCCCTAAATCTTACTTAAGCGATACTTTTTTGTTGTTGGTTTCATGTTTAAAGTTTCAGGTTTCAAGTTGTTGGGCTTAATAGTCAAACGCGATTTTCACGTTGCACAACCTGTAACCTGAAACTTTAAACCTGAAACAAAAATTACTGCATTTCACTATACCCCACGGCATCGCCTATCAGCGTGGCCGATGTGCATTCTGTTACCAGCACGTTTACAAAATCGCCCGGTTTGTAATCGCCTTTCGGAAAAACAACCGTAGTGTTCTGTGAGTTACGGCCGCTCCAGTGGGCATCGCTGCGTTTAGATGATTTTTCTATAAGCACCTCTACCACCTGGCCTACAAAACGCTGGGTACGCTCCAGTGCCATTTTTTGCTGCAGGTTAATGATTTCGGTAAGGCGGCGGTTCTTTACATCGTCCGGCACATCGTCTTCCATTTTACGGGCGGCAAGTGTACCCGGGCGTTCGCTGTAGGCAAACATAAACCCGAAGTCGTACTTACAGTGCTCCATTAGGCTCAGGGTGTCGGCGTGGTCTTCCTCAGTCTCAGTAGGGAAACCGGCTATCATATCCTGCGAAAGCGAAATATCCGGGATAATGCGGTAAATGTTGTCTACCAGCGCCATGTATTCTTCACGGGTGTGCTGGCGGTTCATTTCCTTAAGTATACGGGTACTGCCGCTTTGTACCGGCAGGTGAATGTATTTACATATATTATGGTGTTTTGCCATAACCTCTATTACCTCCAGGTGCATATCCTGCGGGTTAGAAGTACTAAAACGGAAACGCATTTTAGGGAATGCTATAGCTACCATATCCAGCAGTTGTGCAAAGTCTACCGCAGTAGCTTTTTGCATATCGCTGGCTTTTTCAAAGTCTTTTTTAAGGCCGCCACCGTACCATAGGTAGCTGTCCACGTTTTGGCCAAGTAGCGTTACTTCCTTAAAACCTTTGTCCCAAAGCTGCTGAATTTCTTCCATAATGCTTTGCGGCTCACGGCTGCGCTCACGTCCACGGGTAAATGGCACCACGCAGAAGGTACACATGTTGTCGCACCCACGGGTTATCGATACAAATGCGGTAACACCGTTGCTGTTTAGCCTTACGGGAGATATGTCGCCGTAGGTTTCTTCCTTGCTCAGGATTACGTTTACGGCATCGCGGCCTTCTTCCACTTCCTTAAGCAGGTTTGGCAGGTCTTTGTAGGCATCGGGGCCTACCACCATGTCTACAATCTGCTCTTCTTCCAGGAACTGGCTTTTAAGGCGTTCGGCCATACAGCCCAGTACGCCCACCTTCATGCCCGGGTTAATTTTTTTTACGGCGTTATATTTTTCAAGCCTTTTGCGCACGGTTTGTTCTGCCTTATCGCGTATAGAGCAGGTGTTTACCAGTACCAGGTCGGCTTCCTCTAAATTCTGGGTAGTGTTATAGCCTTCATTGGCCAGGATAGACGCCACAATTTCGCTGTCCGAGAAATTCATCTGGCAGCCGTAGCTTTCTATAAACAGTTTTTTGGTGTTTCCTTCCTTTTGTTCCAGCACCAGGCTGTTGCCCTGCTTGTTTTCTTCAATTATCTTTTCCATAAATACACTACTGCATCTTACTTTTAGAATGGGCAAAGATATAGATAAAAATCAATATACTGCCAAGTTGACAGCTATAGTCGCGGAAAATTTTTTCATCTATATATACATATATAATATGTATGGGTGCTTAAACGTGCCTTAAAATGGCATATTTTAAAATCACTAAAACACTATATTTAAAAAAAACACATACTTTTGCCCCCAAAGAAGAGTTTGTATGGCAAAGAATTTAGTGATCGTTGAGTCACCCGCAAAGGCAAAGACCATTGAAAAATTTTTAGGGAAAGACTATCAGGTAGAGAGCAGCTACGGCCACATAGCCGACCTTCCGAGCAGGGAGATGGGGGTGGATGTAGAGAAAGGCTTTAAACCGAAGTATGAAGTTTCTCCTGATAAAAAGGCATTGGTTAAGAAACTCAGGGATCTTTCTAAATCGGCAGAAACCGTATGGCTGGCTTCCGATGAGGACCGCGAGGGTGAGGCGATAGCATGGCACCTGGCGGAAGAACTGAAACTGGACCAGAAGAAAACAAAGCGTATCGTTTTTCATGAAATTACCAAGACTGCCATACAAAAAGCCATAGAAAACCCACGCGGTATTAACTACAACCTGGTAAATGCGCAACAGGCGCGCCGTGTGCTGGACAGGCTTGTGGGTTACGAACTTTCGCCTGTGCTTTGGAAAAAAGTAAAAAGCGGCCTTTCTGCCGGTAGGGTACAGTCGGTTTCTGTACGTCTTATCGTAGAGCGCGAACGCGAAATACAAAACTTTAAAGCCGAAGCTTCTTTTAGTATTACTGCCGAATTTGCCAACGAAGCAGGTAAAACCTTCAAGGCAAAACTGCCTAAAAACTTTGCAACAAAACAGGAAGCACAGGATTTCCTGAATAAAAATATCGGTTCGGCTTATAAAGTGGCCGACCTTGAAACCAAGCCGGCTAAAAAATCTCCGGCGGCTCCATTTACTACATCTACACTACAACAGGAGGCTGCGCGTAAGCTGTATTTTCCGGTAGGTGTAACCATGATGCTGGCGCAAAGGCTGTACGAAGCGGGACTTATTACTTATATGAGAACTGATAGCGTAAACCTGAGCAACGAGGCTATGGCTGCTGCCGAGGCGGAAATCATCCGTTCTTACGGTAAGGAGTTCAGCCGCCCGCGCAACTACAATACCAAGAGTAAAGGGGCACAGGAGGCGCACGAAGCCATCCGTCCTACAGATATGACCCTGCACGGTGTAAATATAGACCGCGACCAGGCAAGGCTTTACGACCTGATTTGGAAGCGTACCCTTGCTTCTCAAATGAGTGATGCACAACTGGAGCGTACCAATGTGAAAATAGATGCCAATAACCACAAGGAACAGTTTACTGCTTCGGGCGAGGTATTGATGTTTGAAGGGTTTCTTAAAGTATACCTTGAAGGGCATGACGACGATGAAGAAGAACAGGAAGGAATGCTGCCTGCACTGCGTGTAGGTGAAAACCTTGCTAACAATTATATCACCGCTACCGAGCGTTTCAGCCGTCCGCCGGCACGCTATACTGAGGCTGCCTTGGTTAAAAAGCTTGAAGAGCTGGGTATAGGCCGTCCGTCTACGTATGCACCTACCATTAGTACCATTATCAGCAGGAACTATGTTGAGAAAGGTAACTTTGAAGGACAGCGTCGCGAATACGCACAGCTTACCCTAAGGGCAGGTGGTATAAAACAGGAACTGCTTAGTGAAAATGTAGGTTCAGATAAAGGTAAACTGGTACCTACTGATATAGGTACTATTGTGAACGACTTTTTGGTGAACCACTTTGATGGTATTATGGATTATAACTTTACTGCTAAGGTAGAGGAGGATTTTGATGCCATAGCGTCGGGTAATGAAGACTGGACGCAGATGATGGAGGATTTTTACAGTCATTTCCATCCTACGGTAAAAGATGTTGAAAAAAATGCCGACCGCGAATCGGGTGAGCGTATACTGGGAACAGATCCTAAATCGGGTAAGCCGGTAAGTGTACGTTTGGGTAAATTTGGTCCAATGGCCCAGATAGGTGATGCTGAAGATGAGGAAAAACAATTTGCCAGCCTGCTTCCGGAACAAAATATAGGAACCATAAGTCTTGATGAGGCGCTTGGCCTTTTTGCCTTGCCTAAAATCTTGGGTACATACCAGGGTGAAGAGGTGGAAGTAAACAACGGTCGTTTTGGTCCGTATGTGCGTTTTGGTAAAACCTTTATTTCGTTGCCAAAAGGCGAAGATCCTCTTGATGTAACCCTGGAAAGAGCTCAGGAACTGATAGGGGAGAAGCAACAGGCAGATGCTCCGATAGGAGAATACGAAGGTCATCCGGTGCAAAAAGGGGTGGGGCGTTTTGGTCCATTCATTAAATGGAACGGAATGTTTATCAATGTAAGTAAGAAATATAATTTTGACAGGCTTAGCCAGGATGATATTGTAAACCTTATAGAAGATAAGCTGCAAAAAGACCAGGATAAGGTGGTTCATAACTGGGAGAGCGAAGGTATTCGTGTAGAAAAAGCACGTTGGGGCCGTTCGGTTATCCTGAAAGGAAAAATAAAAATAGAGCTGGGTAAAGAAACCGATGCTGCTGCGCTTACGCTTGAACAAGTGCAGGCTATGATAGCTGAGAAAACCCCTGCTAAGAAAACTGCGGCTAAAAAAGCGCCTGCAGCTAAGAAAACAACTACTGCCAAAAAGAAATAATAACAAATGGGATTTGAATTTTTACAGCCCGTAAATGATAATGTGCTTGCTTTTCGCGAGGAGCTTTCTGTGCAGACATTGGGCAAAAAAATAATTGTCCATAGTGCAGAAGAAGGTTTTCCGGAGCTTGAAGATGTAAAAATAGCTTTTATAGGTGTACTGGATAATCGTGGCCAGCTTGATGAGCAGCGCCAGCACGTACACCTTAATTATATACGTAAAGAATTTTATGGCCTTTATCCAGGTAACTGGCATGTAAACATGGCCGATTTAGGGGATATTCAGCCGGGAGAAGCTATAAGTGATACTTATTATCTGGTAAAAACGGTTACAGAGCAGCTTGTAAAGCAGGGAGTAATTCCTGTATTTATTGGTGGTGCACAGGATTTGGCGTATGCTGTTTACCGTGGTTATGATAAGCTGGAACAGATGGTAAACTACGTAAATGTAGATGCCCGTTTTGATTTTGGTAAAGAAGATGAATCCATGTCTGCCCGTTCTTTTGTAACCCGCATGGTTATTGAAGAGCCTCATAATTTGTTTAATTACAGTAACGTAGGTTATCAAACGTATTTCAATCCTCAGGAAGAAATAGACCTGATAGAAAAACTGTACTTTGATGCGTACAGGCTTGGTGAGGTGTGTAAAGATATTACGCTAGCCGAGCCGGTGTTTAGGGATGCCGATTTTGTAAGCATTGACATGAGTGTTGTAAAATCGGGTGATTCTGGAAATATTGTTAAATTTATGCCAAATGGTTTTGATGGCAAAGAAATTTGTATTTTAGCGCGGTACTCAGGTATCAGCGACAAAGTTTCCTCATTCGGCATATTTAATCATAGCGATACCCGACAGGAGTCAGTGCTAATTGCCCAGGTACTTTGGTACTTTGTGGAAGGAGTGAACTTCAGGTCGGGCGAATTTCCGTTCGGAACCCGTGAGAATTATACTAAATATATCGTTGCTCTCGATGAAGAAGAGATAGTGTTTTTTAAGAGTGATGTAACGGATCGTTGGTGGATTGATGTGTTTAGTAATAAAATTGGCAATAATAAAGTTAAAACTACTGCGTTATTACCATGTAGCTACCAGGATTACCTAACGGCTTGTAATAATGAGTATCCAGAGCGATTATGGAAAGCTCAAAGAAAGAACATAATTTAACGGTTTTTATATAAAAATGCTCTTAAAAAGCTGAACTTGTTAATTGTTTTGTTAGCGAAAGCTTTTTTGAGTAAAAAAATTGTTTTTTTAAAAAAATATAAATAGGTTTACGCCCTTAAAAATAGAATACATTAATAACCCGAATTTATGAAGAAGTTCATTGCATTAACAGCAACTTTATCGTTACTAATCAGCTGTGGCTCCAGTGACCGTGGAGAACTAGTGGGTGTTAGAGGAAAGAAGTGGAGGCCTGAGAAGCCTTATGGTATGACTTTGGTTCCTGGTGGCGCTTACATCATGGGTAAGTCTGACGACGATTTGGCTAATGTTCAGGATGCTCCTACAAAAACCGTTACTGTACGTTCATTTTATATGGACGAATCAGAAATTACAAACAGCGAATACCGTCAGTTTGTAGAATGGGTAAAGGATTCTACTATCAGGACTAGGCTTGCTATTCTTGCAGATGAGCAGGGTCAGAAGCCAGGTGGTGGAGGTATTGGTGAATACGCATTTAAAGATCAGGCTGCAGAAGGTGAGGATCAATCTCCTTACGACAAATACATGTATGAGAACTACTACAGTGTAGGTCTTGATCCTAATGATCCGTATTCAGGACGTAAGCTTAACCATAAAGCTAAGCTTATTAAAGATCCGCAAAAATACCCGGATGAGTATTATGTGGAGGTAATGGATTCTATGTATTTGCCGGAATCGGAGTCTTACAACGGGTTAAAGACTCTTGATGTATCTAAACTTGTATTTACTTATAAGTGGCTTGATATAGAAGCTGCTGCAAAAGATAAAACTAAAAACAGCAGGACGAAGAGGAGTAAATATCTTGTTCCTGAAAAAGTTCAGGTATATCCTGATACTACTGTGTGGATTAAGGACTTTGCTTATTCATATAACGAGCCAATGCACAACGACTATTTTTGGCATGATGCTTACGGTGAATATCCTGTAGTGGGTGTTAGCTGGGATCAGGCAAAAGCGTTCTGTGCATGGAGGACTCTTTATAAGAATACATTCCAAAAATCTAAGAAAAGGCAGTTTGTAAACCAGTTCCGTCTTCCTACTGAAGCTGAATGGGAATATGCTGCAAGGGGTGGCCTGCAATCAGGTACTTTCCCTTGGGGTGGTCCTTATGCTAAGAACGACACAGGTTGTTTCCTTGCTAACTTTAAGCCAAGCAGAGGTGACTATGCTGCTGACGGTGCTCTTTATACAGTAGAGGCTAACTCTTTTGATCCTAACGACTTTAACCTGTACAATATGGCAGGTAACGTTTCTGAGTGGACAGATTCATCTTATGATGCCAGTTCTTATGAGTATGTATCTACAATGAACCCTAACGTTTCAGATCGTAAAAACCAACGTAAAGTTGTTCGTGGTGGTTCTTGGAAAGATGTGGCTTACTTCCTTCAAAACGGTACTCGTGACTGGGAATACAGGGATTCTGCAAGGAGTTACATAGGCTTCAGGACTGTACAGGATTACATGGGTACTGAAAGTACTGCTACAAGGCAATAATTAAAAGATCTATTTTGTACCAACTTAATTTTTTGAATATTAATTAACTTAACTAAAAACTAAAATTATTTATTATGGCACTACCACAAAGAGTAATGAACATGGCTTATGGTCTTGGAGCAGCGGTTGTAATCATCGGGGCACTTTTTAAACTGATGCACTGGCCGGGTGCAAGTGAGATGCTTATTGCTGGTCTTGGTACTGAAGCATTTATCTTCGCAATGTCTGCTTTCGAGCCTGTACACAAAGAACTTGACTGGTCTCTTGTATATCCAGAACTAGCTGGTGGAGAACCTACTAAGAAAGATGCTAAAAAAGAATCTCCTTCTGAAGCTTCTGGTCTTCTTTCTCAAAAACTTGACACACTACTTAAAGAAGCTAAAATCGATGGCGAGCTTATGTCAAGCCTTGGTAACAGCATCAAAAACTTCGAATCTGCTGCTAAAGGTATAGCTCCAACTGTTGATGCAGTTGCTTCTACTAAAAAATACAGCGAAGAAATGACTTCTGCTGCTGCTCAAATGGAAGCGCTTAACAGCCTTTACAAAATCCAACTTGAAAGCGCTGAGCGTAATGCTGCTGCTAACAAGGATATCGCAGAAAACGCTGCTAAACTACAAGGTGAAATGGCTGCAATGACTAAAAACATTGCTCAACTTAACAGTGTATATGGCGGAATGCTTTCTGCTATGGGCAACAGGGGCTAATTACATTGCTAATTAGGAATTAATCAACAAGTTAAAAACAAAAAGAAAGACTAATTAGAAATGGCAGGAGGTAAATTAACCCCAAGGCAAAAGATGGTGAACCTGATGTATCTGGTTTTCATCGCTATGATGGCCTTAAATATGTCGAAAGAGGTACTTTCCGCTTTCGGTCTGATGAACGAAAAGTTCGAAGCGTCTAATAAAGGTGCTGTTGAAAATAACGAAGGTCTGTTCCAGGCGCTTTCTCAGAAAGCTACAGACGACCCGTCTCACTATGGTGAAGCGAAGAAACTTGCTGATCAGGTTAAAACTATTTCAGCTGATTTTTATGCTTACATAGAAACTCTTAAAGGTGATATTACTAAAGACATCGAAAAAGAGCCAAGTGGAAAACTTCCATTTGAGCAGATGGATAAAGGTGATAAAATTGATGAGGCTTGGTTTGCCGGTGACGGCTACTCTAACAAGGGTAAAGAGGTTCTTGGTAAAATTGAAGGTTATAGGAATGCTATGATTGCTCTGCTTAAGTCTGACAAGAAATATGCAGGTATGGTTAGCGATCTTGAATACAAATTCAATACAGCTGACGTTAAGGCTCATGATGGTGCAATGAAGAAATATCTTGATTACAACTTCAAAGGCTTCCCTGCTATCGCTTCACTTACTAAGCTTTCTGCTATGCAGAACGATGTTAAATCGATAGAAGCTGCTATATACAGTGGTGCTCTTGGAAAAGCTGCACTTGCTCAGGCTTCAATGAAAAACTTTACAGCTCTTGTTGTACTTGATAAGAATGCATACTTTGAAGGTGAAAAAGTAACCGGTAAAGTAGTTCTTGGTAAGTATGATGAGAACACTAAGCCTACAAGCTTCCAGGGGCCTGGTAAAATTGAGAACGGTCAGGCTGTTCTTAACTTTAACGCTGCTGGTGTAGGTGAGCACGATATCAACGGTAAATTCGTATTTACTGAAGAAGGTAAATCTGTGCCGCTTGACTTTAAAGGTCAGTATGTAGTTGTGCCAAGGCCAAATTCTGCTACGGTTTCTGCTGATAAAATGAACTCAGTATACCGTGGTGTTGTTAACCCTATGACTATATCATTTGCAGGTGTATCTGATAAAGATGTAACTGTTAATGCTCAAGGTCTTACTAAAGGTTCTAAGACTGGTCAGTACAACTGGTCTGTAACTAACCTTCCAGGTGAGACAGCTGTTGTAACTGTTACTGCAAAACTTCCTGACGGAAAAACGGTAAGCGATAAGAAAACTTTTGTTATTCGTGATATTCCTAGGCCAATACCTACAATTAGAGGTAAAGAAGGTAACGGTAAAGGTAGCAAAGAAGATCTTAGCGTATCTGAAGTGAAAGTTGCTTTCCCTGGTTTCGTATTTGATGTTCAAACTGTAGTGAAGAGCTTCGAGCTTCAGGTTCCTGGTAGCCCAAGGATGAAAATTCAGGGTAACAGGTTTGACAGTGCTGCTAAAGCTGCTATTGCTAAAGCCCGTAAGGGTGATGTTATCATTGTAGGTAGCATTCAGTGTGATGTAGTTGGTGCTGGTGGTTACAAGGTTAAAGAATCTACAAGCTTCGCTTGGGAAGTACAATAATTAATTGAATTATATAAAGAAGGAATTATAATGATTAACAAGAAGTTGGTTTTAGGTGTTTCTCTATTTCTTTTCGGGATGATGTCTTATGGGCAGGAGAACCTGCTTAATGCAAAAACCCCGGATGAGATAGGAAAGAAGACTGCAGCAGAGGAAGCTCTTGATAATGACAACCCACTGCCTTATGGATATATTGGTAAAAGGGACATTCTTTTTTCTAAAAAAGTATGGGAAACAATTGACTTAAATCAACGTGTAAATTTCCCTTTATATTTCCCTACTGAAAACAGTGCTAACAGTGGTAACCTGGGTGCTGAGCGTAAATCACTTTTTGTGGTTCTTACTGAGGCGATAGAAGCTGGTACTATTAAGGAAATCTATGCAGACTCTTACTTTATTACAAAGAAGTCTTATGATGATGTAAAAGGTTTGTTTTTCTTCAGTCAAATCAATAGTGATGGTACTGATATTTACAACCGTTATCAAGGTGAGAAGAAATATAAAGGATGGTCTGAAGATAAAATTATTGAAGATCTTAAGGTGCGCAAGCTTCTTAACGAAGAGCATTTTGATACCATGAGGATTAAACCGGATGATGTTAGTGCTTATCAGATTGTAGGAGTTTGGTACTTTGACAAACGTCAGGGTGAGCTTAAATACCGTATTCTTGGCCTTTGTCCTCTTGCTCCGGATGCTCTTGGTAAACTTAGGGCTTCTCAGGAAGGCAAAGAAGATGATTTGGTTCCTGTACCTCTTTTCTGGGTATTCTACCCATCTGCAAGGGATGTGCTTCATAAAGCAAAAGGTTTTAATGAGAAAAACTCATCTATGCCGCTTTCTTTTGATCACATACTAAACTCAAGGAGGTTCTCTTCTACTATTACACGTGAAGAAAACGTGTACGGCGACAGGGATATTCTTGATTACCTTAAAGATAAGTCTCAGATGCAGCTTCTTGAAGCTGAAAGGATCAAAGAAAAGATTCGCAACTTCGAACAAGATATGTGGAATTACTAATTCTTAATCGAAATATAACTAAAGCCAACCTTCGGGTTGGCTTTTTTGTTGTTTGATTTTCTTATATTTGTCCGATTTTATCTACAAATTTTTTTAGGCCTGAAATTTGTATTCTAATTACTTTTGATATACGTTTACTTTTATAATTACTATGGGGATGGTTCGGTTATTTATATTGTTTTTCTTGTTGCTTCCGGCTGCGCTTTTTGCGCAGTTACCTGATTTTACAGTTAGTGTAGCAACTACTGACGAAACATGTTTGGGTAACGGTACCATGACCTTTACGGTAAACAACGCTACTCCGGGTTCTACGGTTTTATTTGCAGTATATAGCCTGCCTACAATGACTCAGGTAATTTCTACCAGTGAGTTAACAGTGGTGGGATTGGAGTCTGGTACTTACGTAGTAGATGCATTGCAAACCCTGGGTTCAGAAAGTAATACGTTTTCTATACAGGTTGTTATTGATCAGAATACGCCTGTTCCTTTAGAGTTTGACGCTGATTTTGCTTCTACCGGTTGTACGTCGGGTAATCAAATGACGGTTAATGTGCTTGAAGGAACTGGCAGTCTTTATGAAATCGTATCAGGGCCCGTTACAGCGCCCCCGCAAACCTCAAATGTTTTTACGGGTTTAGTAGATGGTACGTATAACGTTAAGGTCTATGATGAGTGCGGAGACGGCTTTGTACGTACGTTTACGGTGTTTTTCTCAGCTCAGTCGCCTGTTGTTACTTCGCCAGCCGTAGATCAGGTTTTATCGGGTGATTGTAGTACTGTAGTGCTGCAAAACACAATTTCTTACCCTGAGGGTACTATCATTAGTTATCCTCTTACGTTGGTTTATACTATACACCCATCTAACGGTGATCCTGATATTGTGTATAACCAAACGATTAACGACGGCGATAATACCACTGTTGAGTTTAGCAATACATTGCCTTACATAGAGGGTGTTACTTATAATTATGACATTTCTATAACTAATGGTTGTGGGCAGGTGTTTACAAATAGTGGCTCTTCATTTAGTGCACTTCCTACTGTAGCTTTAAATAAGAACTTGATACCCTGTGGTAATTACTATCTTACGTTAATAGCCAATAATTATAACCCTCCTTATACAGTAAACTTTACATCTGTACCGGATGGATTTGATCCGGTTGCGTTTAATAGTGCCTACCCGGGGCCTTATACTACATCACCTCAGAATTTTGGAAGTGATAGCATGGCTGTGCCGGAAGGTACGTATGTGGTTACCATAACTGATGCCTGTAACCGTACAAGTGAGCCCTTTCAGATAGAGATTGAAAAGTTAGTAGTTGTACCTGTTACTGTAGGTAGAAATAACGGATGCTTTTCTGATCATGGCTGGATTTCGATTACTATTCCCGATCGAAAAATTGTTTCTGCAATTATTATATCTGCTCCCGCCGCGTATCCTAATGCTCTTCCTTTTAATGTATCTTCTTTTATAGATAACAACGGTAAGCTAACAGTAACTAATTTGCCCTTGGGTACCTATGTGTTTACGCTTATAGATGATTGTGGCGATGTTTACGAAAATGTTACGGTTACTGTGCCTGTATTTGTTCCGCGTGAATTTGCAGCTTCTTCGGTACCTGACTGCGACGAGGGATTAGGTAGTGTTACTGTAAATAGTAACAATGGTAAACTGGTTAGTTTATCTATTATTACTGCTCCTGCCGGATTTACACAGCCGTTACCATTTGATGTTACTGCTTTTATTGAAACTTCCAGTGGGAAAATGTATATGAGTGGACTCCCTGAGGGTACTTACACATTTTCGGGTATAGATATTTGTGGTATTTCTGATGATGTGGCTGTTACCATTAACGGCTATCACCCGGATGCTACTCCGTATACATTTTTACCGCAGTGTAATTCCTTTGACATTTCTATGGAGGATACTAACGTTTCAGGGATAACCGCTACTTATTGGTTGCAGCGTCGTATTTCGACTAATCCGGATGTATGGGGGCACGCAGATACCGGTGTAGCTTATACCGATGGAACATTGCCTACAGCAACAAATTCTTATTCACTGGCTAACGGCCAAGTGAATTACAACCTCCAGTTTTACGGTGTATTCCGTATTGTTAAAGCATTTCAGAGCACAGGCAATGGCGCTAGTGCTAAATTGTGTACAGAAATACTAGGTGACACATTTGAGTATTATTATGACGTAACAATAAACAACGTTTATAGTGTAAGCTGCTCAGATTCTCCAAACAATGTATATGTTGATGCTACGGGGCTTGCTCCTCTGCATTATTATGCGTATAATTCGGTTACAAATGCGCTTGTTGTAGATAACGGTAACAACAGTATTTTTGTTAACCTGCCTACCGGTACCTATAAGTTTGTTGTAGAAAATGCCTGCCTTGCCTCGCGTAGTTTTGTGAGCGATATTACAAATCTTCCGGATCTTGTTAATGCAGGTACTCCAGTAAATATGTCGCAGTGTGTGGAGCCTGGTGTTTCTCTTTTTCAGCCGTTCGACCTTACACAACAAAATATAGCTGTACTGAATGGCGGAGCGGCAGATGCCTATAATATTGTATATTACCTTAGCGAGGCTGATGCCGAAAACCAGGTGAATCCGATACCTGACCCAACGAATTATGTAAATACCAGCAATCCGCAAACCATATACGTGCGCATGAACCACGTGTTTGTGCAGCTGTGTCCTGATATTTCGCCATTTGGAATAGAAGTAGCTACCAGGCCCATACTTGAAGTGGACGAAGAACAGTTTTTATGCCAGCAAACAGGCTACCTAACTTTAACTGCAGGCGATGGTTTTGATGAATACCTATGGTCTCCGGGCGGACAAATAACACCTTCTATAACAGTAGAGGAGGGCGGGGACTATACCGTAACGGTTACTAATTATACTTCATTAAATCAGTGCTCTACATCGGCTACCATTACTGTAATACCTGTAGATCCTCCGGTAATCAGGGATATTCAGTTAATGGACTGGACTGAGGATAATAATAGCATTACTATTATTATGGATATTCCTTATAATTATGAATATTCTATAGATGGTATTAATTATCAGGATGATAATGTTTTCAGTGACCTTCCTACAGGTATCTATGATATTTTTGTTCGCGATAAGCAGCAATGCGGTACGGTACAACGTAAGGTGTCTTTAGTGTATTATCCTAAGTTCTTTACTCCTAACGGAGATGGATACCATGAAACCTGGTACATTCATTACTCATGGCTTGAGCCGGATATGGTGATTAATATATTCGACCGTTATGGTAAGCTCATCTATAGCTTTGGCCCGAATTCTTCCGGGTGGGATGGTACCTTCCATGGACAACCATTACCGGCCACTGACTACTGGTTTATGATTCAACGCCACGATGGCAGGGTACATCGCGGACACTTCTCATTGTTGAGATAGTGTGGAATTTCTACACCTAAGTGTGGAATTTCCACACTTTTTTACTTCCTGAATATTTATCTAAATTATAGGTAACTCTTTATTTTTCAATGGTTTTGTTGTTTTTAGGCTTGTTGCCGTTATTTGGCTTGCGTTTTGTACTTACTTAATCAAATCAAACAAAAAACATTGCTATGAAAAAGTTTCTTTTAATAATAGTTGTTGGCACGATGCTAAATGGTTTTAGTGCATTCGCCACACCGCTGTCTCAGGATACTGTGATGCAGGAAAAAGTGTACACTAAAATTGCTGCAGATAAAGTGGCAGCAGCTGTTTTAAAAGAGATTACCGAAAAGTACGAAGGCTATACTATAGCTGAAGCTTATGTTTCAGAAGATTCTGAGTACAAGTTGGTACTTAAAAAAGAGCAAACACAGGTTACTGTTTTTTATAACTCTAAAGGCGAGTTTTTAAAAGAACAAAAGTAAATACAACATATAGTAAGGTGATTTGAAGAATTTAATTCTTCGGCAGAAGGGAACGATAGTTCCCTTTTGTTTTTTATTAACATTATCAAAGGCTGTTTTAACTTACATTTGCAAATAACATCCTTTTTTATCCCCAAATGAGCGCTAAAATTCTTGTAGTTGATGATGATACGGCTTTCTGCGTAATGCTGAAAACCTTTTTGCAGAAAAAGGGGTATAATGCGGAAAATGCTTTTACCGGTGTGCAGGCCATGGAACTGCTGAAGGAAGGGGAGTATGATGTGGTACTTACCGATATCAGGCTTCCTGATACCGATGGTATGCAGTTGCTTAAATACATACGCGAAAACTCGCTCAAGGCTACCGTTATCTTAATGACGGGCTATACTGATATAAAAACGGCTGTAAATGCCATGAAACTGGGTGCCTTAGACTATGTAGGTAAACCCATTAATCCCGAAGAAATACTACATCTAATAGGGCAGGCGCTTAAAAAAGCAGAGACTCCTGTGGTAGAGGATGTAAAAAGTAAAGCGGTTAAAACCGTAGCGGAGAAAAAAACTACTGGTGTACCGGCTTTTGTAAAAGGTGTTAGCGGTAATTCGTCTCAGTTGCACGATCATATAAGCCTTGTGGCGCCTACAGATATGTCTGTGCTGATTATTGGTGATAGCGGTACGGGTAAGGAGCATATAGCGCGTTCTATACACGACCAAAGCAAACGTGCCGCAAAACCTTATATAGCGGTAGACTGCGGCGCCATACCAAAAGAGCTGGCTTCAAGTGAGTTCTTCGGGCATTTAAAGGGTTCGTTTACCGGTGCTGTTACTGATAAGACCGGGCATTTTGAAGCAGCCAACGGTGGTACTTTATTTCTTGATGAAGTGGGTAACCTTTCTTACGAAGTACAGGTGCAACTGCTGCGCGCACTACAGGAACGCAAAATAAAGCCTGTAGGAAGCAGCCACGAAATTAATGTAGACATACGTGTGGTAGCGGCTACAAATGAAGACCTGAACGAAGCGGTAAAACGTGGTGATTTCAGGGAAGATTTGTACCATCGGCTTAATGAGTTTTGTATAAGGGTACCCCGCCTTGCCGACCGTAGACAAGATATCATGGTTTTTGCCAAGCATTTCCTGAATACGGCAAATACCGAATTAGGTAAGGAAATAGCAGGTTTTAGTACTGAAGTAACACAGCTTTTTAAAGAATATTCATGGCCGGGTAACCTGCGCGAAATGAAGAATATCATTAAACGCTCGGTATTACTGGAGCGCGGCGATATAATTTCTATTGATGTACTTCCGGTAGAAATGCGCGAACCACAGCCACAGGAAACGTCGGGTTTTGGTTATACCAAGGAAAATGAGGAAGCTGCTATAATGAAGGCGCTGGAGAAAGCTAATTACAACAAGTCTAAAGCAGCCCGCTTATTAGATATAGACCGCAAAACACTTTACAATAAACTAAAATTGTACAATATCGATTTATAGCGGTATTAAGCAATTTCTTTTTGCAGCATGCGGCACAGGGTTTCCATCTGTGCACATATCTGTTCACAATATGTTATCCTTTCGGCTCCCTTAAATGGCAGTGTCTGTTCTTCTATTGGCAGCAGTAGTTTTGCTATGCTGTGCACTTCCATTTGCTTAAGCATGGGTATCATTTTATGCGCTATGCGAGCCAGCCTGTCGTTGTCATGGCTTTCGGCGGCAGCTATAAGTTCTGTGCAGTTATCAACCGAGCTTTCAGTAAACGTATCTATAATCAGTTTTAGCGAAGCAGGGTCGTTTTGTGTAAACTGCGACAGGCTGCGTAAATCATACAGTTTTTCGCTTTTTTCAGTGGTGTCAGCAACGGGGGTAGTTGTAGGTGCCACGCCTGCTATGAGTGCTTTTAGGGCATCAAAATTTATGGGTTTATGGCAGGTGCCGGTAAACCCTTTTTCGGTGTACTGAACCGGCTCTAAATCGCGCCTGCCCGATAGTGCCATAACCGGAAGCGATGCTATATTCGGGTTGCTATGGCTTCTGATTTTTTCCACCAAATCAAAACCGTCCATTCCCGGCATTTGTATGTCGGTAAGTACCACATCGGCCGGCTCAGTTTCAAGCAAAGCAATTACATTGGCCGCATTAGCTTCGGTGGTAACAATAACTCCGTTGTTTTGCAGTAGTTCTTTCATCAGGCGCAGTTGCATCAGGTCGTCGTCAACTACTATAATCCTTTTGCCAGATATGTCTATACTATTAGTGTTTTCAGCAGGTGTTTCGGTATTGTTTTTTGCGGCTATACAAGGTATGGTTATGGTAAATATTGTGCCTTGTCCTTCCTGGCTTTCCAGTGTTATGGTGCCACCCAGCAGCTCTATAATGCGCTTGCTTATAGTGAGCCCCAGTCCGGTGCCGCCAAATTTCTTTTCAATGCCCTCATGCGCCTGGGTAAACTCACGGAATACTGCTGCGTGCTTATCAGGCGCTATGCCTATACCGGTGTCTATAACCGAGATTGCAATTTCGAAGCCTTCTATTTTTGCAGTTACTTCTACAGATCCTTCGTTGGTGAATTTAATGGCGTTACTCACCAGGTTAGTAAGGACCTGCTTTATGCGGTAAGGATCTGAAAGATAGTTTTTATCTAATACGTCTTCCACGTCCCAGTTCAGCTCTATTCCTTTTTGCTCGGCCATTGGCGAAAGGGAATTGCAGGTTGTTTCTATTATTTTCTTAACATTAAAAGGAACTTCTTCTATAGAAATGCGGTTGTTTTCCAGTTTCGAGAAATCAAGGAGGTCATTAACCAGCTTCATGATATAGCCGGCAGACTCTTTTATATTGTCAAGATATTCAAGTTGCCCTTCGGTCAGCGCTGAGTTTTTTAATAGTTCATGGAAGCCTAATATGCTGTTTAGTGGCGTTTGTAGGTCGTGCGTTACTGTAGCCATAAGCATTCCTTTAGTACGTAGTAGTTCTTCGTTTTCGCGGTTAAGTATTTCCAGTTTACGGCGGTAATCCTGGTTAATGCTTAGGTCGCGAATAATAACCCATGCTAGTATAATAAGCAGGAACAATGTGCCGGCACCTACCCAGGCCAGGGTTTTGGCTGTTTTGCTCATTGTGTTACGGGCATTGCTTATTTCGGCGTAAGAATTTTTTAAAGATTCGTTTTCAAGAGAACTAAGCAGTGCACGTAGCCTGTCGGATATTACACGGTTTTCATCCAGTAATTTTTGTTCGCGACGATACAGCTGGTAATTTACCTTAAAGCTCTTTTTCCGCATTTCCTGTAACACCTTAAGTGATTCTTTTTTATAAACATCATTGCTTATGGGTAGCTTGCTTAGAGAGTCAAACTGTTTTTTGGATAAAAGCTTTACAGCCAGTTCTTCGTACTGGTTTCTCTTACTTGCTGTAACGGGTTTTATATTTTGCCATACAGAGTCGTAGGCGGTGCGCATGCCCGAAATGGCATTAGAGTAATATTCGTCGTCTTTGTGGTCTTCCCTGAATTTGAAAATATCTGCTACACTAACTTTTTTGCGTTGTATAAGCAGCTGTATACTGTCAAATTTTTTTTCCTGTGATGGTTCTGATTGTTTTTTTATAGAATCTATTACCGCAGCTATACTATCGGTTAGCTTAAAATAGCGTTTCAGTTCGGCCTTGTCGGCAGAGATTATAGCGCTGCGGCTTATGGCTTCAGAAGAGTATAAGGCAGCTACAGTATTGCTTATGCGTATAATGCGTGCATTATCGTCTGAAAGCCTGTTAGTAGGGGTGATTTTTAGTATTTCGGTATAGGAAAACCATACCGATAATACGGCAACGGCAAAAAGCAGCACGTAGCCGGAAATAACTTTGTATTTAACCGCCTTGGGTTTTTGTACCATGAAATAAAGGTACTGATTTTTTCAGTAGTTAAGGTATAACGGTATAGCCTTAATAAAATTATGCCCGCCCTGCGCGGGCATATATTTTTAGCTTCGTACTATAACGCGCAAAAAGTTTACTTCTTCCTTAAGATGTTGTATTTCTGCACGCAAACTTTCTACAAGTATCTCGTATACTTCTTTGTTTGTTTGCGTCAGGCTGCTTTCTTTGGGCTGTTCGGTGCCGCTTTCTGCCATACCGTTAAACATATACATAATGTTTACATCCAGAATGCGGGCAATTTTTAGCAGTTTTACCACATTTAGCCTTCTGTCATCTTTTTCAAGGCGGCCGTAGTTGCTTTGCGTAACGTCAAGCTGTACTGCCATTGCGTCTTGGGTAATACCCTTCTCCTCTCGTAGTTTTTTAATACGTTGACCGATTACGTTCATAATAGTAATTTTTTAGTTGGATTCACTTATGATAAATAGTAGGATGCTTAATTTACTTTAATTACTTCCCGAATGTCGTATCCCCCCAGATACGAATGCCCTAAATCCTTATTGTTGTGCATAAAAATTTGCTAACAAGGAGGTGGAAGCATTAATTTTAAAGTAAAAATAAGAAAAGACTGCTTTTAAAATAAAATTCGTAAGTGTTTTTTCGATGTAATGCTGTCTTTGTCTGTTAAATTGCAAATAAAACCTATATTTTGTGCCTAATGGTAGTTAATAAAGTACTATTTGTGCCGGGGTTTTTCTTTGTTGTAAAGGGAAACGAAAACTTTTGTAATTATTATCTGTTTATAATTCAGGCTTCTTTATAAAGCAAAGGACAGGTTTTGTGCCTGTCCTTATAAAATATGCGGTATTTAAAATTTAATCCTTAAGCACCTCGCGCGATATTACTATTTTCTGTATTTCGCTTGTTCCTTCATATATCTGGGTTATTTTGGCATCACGCATAAATCTTTCTACGTGGTACTCTTTTACATAACCGTTGCCGCCGTGTATTTGTACAGCTTCTACAGCAGTATCCATTGCAGTTTGGCTGGCAAATAGTTTAGCCATAGCACCGCTCATATCATAGTTATGGCCGTTATCTTTATCCCACGCCGCTTTAAGGCACAGGTGGCGCGCCGCTTCTATGTTTACAGCCATATCAGCCAGCTTAAAGGCAATGGCCTGGTGTTCGCATATGGGTTTTCCGAAAGCTTTACGCTCCTTGCTATATTTTAAAGCAAGCTCATAAGCGCCAGATGCTATGCCCAGTGCCTGCGATGCTATACCTATACGTCCGCCCGCAAGGGTTTTCATGGCAAACTTAAACCCGAAGCCGTCTTCGCCAATGCGGTTTTCTTTAGGTACCTTTACATCGGTAAACATTAATGAGTGTGTATCACTACCGCGAATACCCAGTTTTTGTTCTTTAGGGCCTATTTCAAACCCCGGCATGCCTTTTTCTACAATAAGAGCGTTAATACCTTTGTGTTTTAAATCGGGGTGCGTTTGTGCTATAACAAGGTATACATCGGCCGTGCCGCCGTTTGTAATCCAGTTTTTGGTGCCGTTTAGTATATAATAGTCGCCCATGTCTACCGCTGTCGTTTTCTGAGATGTAGCGTCGCTTCCTGCTTCAGGTTCGCTAAGGCAAAAAGCTCCTATCACCTCTCCTGTAGCCAGGCGGGTTAGGTATTTTTGTTTTTGCTCTTCGGTTCCGAAAGTTTGAAGCCCCCAGCATACAAGCGAATTGTTTACAGACATAACCACTGAAGCCGAAGCGTCTATTTTGCTAATTTCTTCCATGGCCAGTACATAAGAAATAGTGTCCAGTCCGCTACCGCCGTAAGCAGGGTCTACCATCATGCCCAGAAATCCAAGCTCGCCCATTTTCTTTATCTGCTCGTATGGAAACTGTTGTTTTTCGTCGCGTTCTATTACCCCCGGAAGTAACTCCTGCTGCGCAAAATCGCGCGCAGCCTGTTGTATCATTAAATGTTCTTCAGATAGTTGAAAGTCCATAATTATTAATTTGCTTTTTTGTTTGATTATGTCCAAATGTATGGATTTAATGGTAATCTTTCAAAAAAAAGGAGTAATTTTAGGCCATGCTTAAAGAAAACTACAACGTTTTAGGTGTTATGTCGGGTACGTCTCTGGACGGGATAGATGTAGCGCGTATTTTACTGACGGAAAAAAATGGGGCATGGAGTTATGAAATCCATGAAGCGTCCACCATACCCTATACTGATGAGTGGGTTAAGGTGCTTAAAGAGGCTGTAAATTATAATGAAGCCCAACTTGAGGAACTAAACCAAAACTATACCAAGTTGCTTGGTGGTGTTACAGCAAATTTTATTTCTGAAAATACTATAACCGGACTGGATGCTGTGTGCTCGCACGGGCATACCATATTACATCAGCCCCAAAAAGGTATTACCCTGCAAATAGGAAATCTTCCACAAATTGCTGCCTTAGTGGGCACTACTGTAGTGTGTGATTTTCGGGTGCAGGATGTAAAGCTGGGTGGGCAGGGAGCGCCGCTGGTGCCTATAGGCGATAGGTTGTTGTACTCTGGGTACGATTACTGCCTTAACCTTGGAGGGTTCAGTAATATATCATTTGAAGAGAATGGCGAGCGTGTGGCTTTTGATATATCGCCTGTAAACACGGTACTTAACTATTATGCTAACAGGCTGGGGTATCCATATGATGCCGGTGGTGCTATAGCTAAAGGAGGAAGGCTTAATGCTGTGCTGCTGGATAAGCTTGACAGCCTGGAGTATTACGCTGCTCCTTACCCTAAATCGCTCGGGGTGGAATATGTCAACAAAATAGTATTACCACTTATAGAAGAGTTTAATATACAAACAGAGGATAAGCTGCGCACCTTTACCCGCCACATAGCCCGGCAAACAGCAGCAGTAATAAATACCTTGCCAAAAAAAGGAGGTAGGCTCCTTATAACCGGAGGAGGCGCATACAATACTTATCTTATAAGCAGCCTGCAAAATCTGCTGCCGGAAACAGAGATAGTGATACCCGATGATAAGGCCATACAGTATAAGGAAGCGTTGATTTTTGCGCTATTAGGTGTACTGAGGCTAAGGGGTGAAGACAATGTGCTGGCCAGTGTTACCGGCGCCCCTCACAACCATAGTAGCGGATGTGTGTATAGTTTATAATATTCCCATCTTTTTTACGGCTTCTACCAGGGCGGCATCGCTGTTGCTATCGGTGCTTTCGTCTTTAAGGATAAGTTTTTTTACATTATCTATACGTTCTGTAATGTTATCTAAGGATAGTGGAACGTAATTAGGGATGTTTGTTTTGGCTATGCCTTCGCTAAGGCGCATTAGTATCTGGCGGTCATAACTATCCAGCTTAAAGTTATCAAGCGCGCGGTCTTTTAACGATTTCTGTATTTTGTTGCTGTAGTGCTTTTGCCCGCCAAATATTATATGGAATGCTTTTACAAACTCGTCTATATCTATGTCGCTTTTGCACAATATCCCTTGCGGATTTGTAGCGGCTATAAGTCTTTCTATAAGCGAAGACTCACTGTGCATAGTTAAAAAGATAATAGTGCAATCTGGGTATGTTTTACGCAAAAGAATGCCTAAATCAAGTCCTGAAAATATTTTTTCTTCAGGGTAAGGTGGCAGACTAAGATCCAGATAGGCTACATCAGGTTTTGTTTCCTTATTTGTTATTATTTCAAAAGCCTCTTTGCAGTTAAGTGCTTTATTAAAAGTTAGTTCATAGCCCGGAAAACCTTCTTCCGAAAGTACGTTTATATAACCATCTACTGTCATAGGGTGGTCATCAACTATGAGTATGCGTAGTTTTTTGTTCATTTTTTGGGGTTCAGTCACGATGCAAATTTTAAAAAAAAATGCCTCACGGTAAAATTACTAAAATTTAATTATTTAATTTGCTAATTCTATCCACTAAATAGTAAACTACCCCCTGTGCAGTATACATACGCTATATTAGATGACGATTCATCAAATATACAGGAAACGCTTCGCCTCTTTGAAGATTTTCCCGACTATCATTGCGTGGGTATTGCCTCCGACAGAGAAAAGGCAATAGATATTATTATAGAAGCCAGTCCTGAACTGGTGTTTTTAACGGTAAAAAAGAATGGCAGAAACATAAACATAAGCTTGGGGCTTATTTATGAATTACACCGTTATCTTAATGAACTTCCATACTTTATAATATTGTCTGACACCAAGGATTTTGCTTTTGATGCTATAAATGCCGGTGTTTTTGATTACCTGCTTTTGCCTTTGCAGTCTGTATCTGTAAGAAAAGCGCTGCTTAAATTCCAAAAAATTATTCCTCTTAGCGGAACGGTGGTGCCTAAGGTGCTTGAAAGTCCGTTTGAAGTAAGTGAACGTGTTGATTTTGAGAAAAATGGCATTGAAAATGGTCGCTCTGAAGTTGATATTCAAATATGCATTAAGTCGTATGGCGACTATCAGTTTATAGCGCTAAAAGATGTTGTGTATCTTAAGGCTGATAACAATACTACCGATTTTCATCTTCACAGCGGTAAGGTGCTTACTGCTTACAAAACGTTAAAACATTACGAAAACAACCTGCCTTCATTCTTTTATCGAATACATAATAGTTATATCGTAAATAGTTATTATGTATCTCGCATCAACACCGGAAAATCTTTATGTTACCTTAATAATAACGAGGTTTCGGTGTCATTTAGTAAAACTTTTAAGGATAATATTGATGCTATTATTAAAAAAATAGCGCCGGAGTACATTTAAAATAATGTGTTCACCCTTAAAATAAGCTTAAATTCTCGTGTACTGATGTAACTGGCTAAAAGTGAGTTGAATCATGGTGTTTAGCCTGTGGTGCTTGCATAATTTTGCTCCAGAGACAAACAGATAACAGTTTGTCTCTGAGGGGAAAAATTAAGAAAATAAGTACTAAAAAATTTACTACCATGAAAAAATTTATTCTTGCTTTAGCGCTGGCTACATCATTTGCTTCAACATTTGTTTCATGTTCTGCAGACGACAGCGACCTACAGGAATCAAACGCACAAGCTGACACCGCTACAGGCATACTGCCTCCAACAAGGGCAAATCCTTAATAGCAGACACAAAACACTAAAAGATTTACTACTACATTAAGATTTTACTACCATGAAAAAATTTATCCTTACCATAGCTTTAGTAGCATCATTTGCTTCAACATTCGTTTCATGTTCTGCAGACGACAGCGATCTACAGGAATCAAACGCACAAGCTGACACCGCTACAGGCATACTGCCTCCAACAAGGGCAAATCCTTAATAGCAGACATAAAACACTAAAAGATTTACTACTACATTAAGATTTTACTACCATGAAAAAATTTATCCTTACCATAGCTTTAGTAGCATCATTTGCTTCAACATTTGTTTCATGTTCTGCAGACGATAGC
Source organism: Flavobacterium sp. RHBU_3 (assembly GCF_046613565.1). Taxonomy (NCBI): domain Bacteria; kingdom Pseudomonadati; phylum Bacteroidota; class Flavobacteriia; order Flavobacteriales; family Flavobacteriaceae; genus Flavobacterium; species Flavobacterium sp. RHBU_3. Next base: position 92,824 of record NZ_JBKJHC010000013.1, read on the forward strand.
GATCTACAGGAATCAAACGCACAAGCTGACACCGCTACAGGCATACTGCCTCCAACAAGGGCGAATCCTTAATAACAGACACAAAACACTAAAAGATTTACTACTACATTAAGATTTTACTACCATGAAAAAATTTATCCTTACCATAGCTTTAGTAGCATCATTTGCTTCAACATTTGTTTCATGTTCTGCAGACGATAGCGATCTACAGGAATCAAACGCACAAGCTGACACCGCTACAGGTATACTGCCTCCAACCAGGGCAAATCCTTAATAGCAGACAAAAAAAACACTAAAAGATTTACTACTACATTAAGATTTCACTACCATGAAAAAAATTATCCTTACCATAGCTCTTGTTGCATCATTTGCTTCAACATTTGTTTCATGCTCTGCAGACGATAGCGATTTACAGGTATCAAATGCACAAGCTGATGAGTCTATAGGCATACTGCCTCCAACTAGGGCAAATCCTTAATAGCATTTGTATATTTAATTTTTTATTTTTGAGGGCGATAGTACAAATACTATCGCCCTCAAAAATTTTGAAAACATACCTATGTGTAATTTTTGCGCTTTGTATTGCCTTGCTTTCTTGCGAAAGAGGTGGGCGTAGTGGAGCTATAGCAAAAATTGACGGTTATTTTTCAAAAGCCGAAACTCCTTCAATCCCCCAGCACGAAAGATTAAAATATTTAGATTCTGCGGCGCAGTCTATAACTACACTTAAAAACGATTCTTTAACCCGGAATTATTACAGGAAAGTATCGGCAAAATATTTTAATCTAAGGGACTATAAAAAATCACTATTGTTAAGTAGAAAAATCTCATCACTCTCTAAGGAGGCAGGAGATACTATAGGTATGGGTAAAGGGGCCTATCTTCAGGGGCTTGCTTATTATGAGCTTGGTGTTAAAGACACTGCTCTTATATTTTATAAAGATGCAGAGAACTATTATAAATCTATAAACTACCCTGATCTTAGCTCGGTAATAATGTATAAAGCCTATGTACTGCATGATGTGGGCGAATATGTTCTTTGTGAATCTGAAGCTTCGGTGGCGCTTAAATTATTCAGGGAGCAAAATAAAAATTATGAAATATACCAGTGCCTTGTAGTAATAGCCTCGGCACTTAATGAGCAGCAAAATTTTGAGGAGTCCATTTATTATTATAAGCAGGCATTGGACCAGATTGAAAAATTTTCGAGCAAAGATGATAGCGAGGATAATAGAGAGTTTTTTAGGGTTATATGTTATCATAATATAGGTTCTGTATACGAAAAAAGGAAAGAGTATGACCAGGCTATAGCACAATATAAAATAGGTCTGAAGTCAACTCAGGCGCCTAAGGGGTCTGAACTCTATGTAAGTATTATAGAAAGTATGGCAAAAGCCAAAATGCTAAAAGGAGAATTGGCGGGCGTTAAAGATATGCTTAATGAGGCATTATTTATGAGCGACACTATGGGTAATACCGAAGGTTTAATGAGGGGTAGCATTTATCTTGCAAATTACTACGAGCGGGAAAAAGACACCTCTAAGGCTATGCGTTATTACAAGAAAGGATACTTTTATGCAAACGAAATAAATAGTAATCCTGATAAGCTTAAAACCCTTGAACGACTTGGGCAAATAGACAGGGAAGAGAGTTTCTTGTATGCGAAGGAGTATGTTAGCCTAAACGACAGCTTGCAGACCATTGCCTTGAAAAATCGTAATAAATATGCCCGTATACAGTATGAAACCGACCAGTTAAAAGATGAAAAGGATGCCCTGGTGCGAAAAAACTCGTTTATTATAGGATTGTCTGTAGTTGTACTGTTGTTTGTGGCTGCAATTTTTATCATTTACTATCTTAATTCCCGAAACAAAGAACTGGTAATGCTGCAAGAGCAGCAAAAGGCAAACGAAGAAATTTACCAACTAATGTTTGAGCAGCAGGAGCGGGTAGAGTCGGCAAGGTCTGAGGAGAAAAACCGAATAGCCATGGAGCTGCACGATGGTATACTGAACAATATTTATGCAGTGCGGCTTAACCTGGAGTTTAGTAACCGGAAAAGTGATGATGAAACGGTACAAAAGCGTAAAGGTTATATAAAAGAGCTGCAATCGCTTGAGGCTGAAATACGTTCGGTATCGCATGACCTGAGCCGTAGCGCCAAGCTGGTACAGGGAAAAGATTTTGCCGATATGCTTTTCTTTTTGGTTAATACCCAAAAAAACAATTTCGGTACCCATTTTGAACTTCATTTAGATAACGCCATTGACTGGCTGGCAATGCCAAATACCCATAAGGTAAACATTTATCGCATTGTACAAGAGTCACTGCAAAATGTAAATAAATACTCTCATGCTAAAAATGCATTTGTAGATATCCGTAAGGATGGTGAAAAAATTGTGGTAAACGTTCACGACGATGGTGTGGGGTTTGATACCAAGGCGGCTGCGGGTGGTATTGGGCTAAAAAATCTGCGCCAGCGGACCCAGTCTTTAAACGGGGTTTTAAGGATAGATTCATCGCCGGGAGAGGGTGCGAATATTAATGTACAATTTGCATTGTAAACGATACTTTAATGAGAAAAACTCAAAATATCTTTGTTATATTTGTGCCGCACAAAACAAAGCACGGCTAAATGAAAGAACTGTTACAAAAATTTGAAAATAAGCAACCTGAGATAGTTTTTAACTGGAAAGACAGTGAAACCGAAGCCGAAGGGTGGACGGTTATAAACTCATTGCGTGGTGGTGCAGCCGGTGGCGGTACCCGTATGCGAAAAGGCCTTGATATGAACGAGGTACTTTCGCTTGCTAAAACCATGGAAGTGAAGTTTACCGTATCGGGTCCGGCAATAGGCGGAGCTAAATCGGGTATTAACTTTGACCCTAACGATCCTCGTAAACAGGGTGTACTTAAACGTTGGTACAAGGCGGTTTCTCCATTGCTTAAAAGCTATTATGGTACCGGTGGCGACCTTAACGTAGATGAAATACACGAAGTGATTCCTTTTACCGAGGAGTGTGGTGTATGGCACCCGCAAGAAGGGGTTTTTACAGGACATTTTAAACCTACCGAAGCAGATAAGATAAACCGCATAGGCCAGCTGCGCCAGGGTGTGGTAAAAGTTATAGAAAATCCTGCTTTTTCACCTGATGTAAATCGTAAGTATACTGTGGCTGATATGATTACCGGTTATGGTGTTGCCGAAGCGGTAAATCATTACTATGACATTTATGGTGGAAGCATTGTAGGCAAAAAAGCTATAGTACAAGGGTTTGGAAACGTAGGTTCGGCGGCAGCATTTTACCTTGCTAAACTTGGTGCCAAAGTAGTAGGTATAATAGACCGCGATGGCGGACTTATTAATGAAAACGGTTTTACATTTGACGAAATACAGCAGCTTTTCCTTGATAAAGATGGTAATAAGCTTGTTGCTGAAAACATGATTCCGTTTGCTGAACTGAATGAAAAAGTTTGGAGTGTGGGCGCTGAGATATTTGCACCGTGTGCAGCATCAAGGCTTGTAACCGGAGAGCAGGTAGATGCTATGGTGGCTGCCGGTCTTGAGGTTATATCTTGTGGTGCTAATGTGCCGTTTGCTGATAAAGAAATCTTCTTTGGCCCTATAATGGAAGCTACCGATAAAAAAGTAAGCCTAATACCTGACTTTATATCTAACTGCGGTATGGCCAGGGTATTTGCTTATTTTATGGAAAGCAAAGTTTCTATGACTGATGAGGCAGTGTTTAAAGACGCGAGTGATATTATTAAAAACGCTATGCAATCAGTTTACGCAGAAAACACTGCAAAAACAGGTGTTAGCTTCACCGCGTTTGAAATTGCCCTTAGGCAGCTTGTATAACACATTATTTATATAAATTAGATGGGGCTTTAACAGCCCCATTTTTTATTAAACATGAATTATAAAGAAACCACCGAATGGATGTTCCGCCAGCTGCCTATGTATCAGCTACAGGGCGCATCGGCTTATAAAAAAGACCTTACAAACACGCTTTTGCTTGCAAATCATTTGGGCAACCCTGAACGTAGGCTAAAGGCAATTCATATTGCCGGCACTAACGGTAAAGGTAGTACGTCGAGCATGCTGGCCAGTATATTGCAGGAGGCCGGTTATAAGACGGGCTTGTACACATCGCCACATCTTAAGGATTTCAGGGAGCGGATAAAGATAAACGGACAGGATATAAGCGAAGCCTTTGTGGTAGATTTTGTTGCGCGGAATAAAGTCTTTTTTGAGCAGGAATCGCTTAGTTTTTTTGAAATGACCGTGGGGCTCGCGTTTGACTATTTTGTACAGGAAGGCGTAGATATAGCCATAATAGAAACCGGTATGGGCGGAAGGCTGGACAGTACGAATATAATAACCCCGTTACTTTCGGTTATAACAAATATCGGCATGGATCATACCCAGTTTCTAGGCGATACATTGCAAGCTATAGCAGGGGAGAAGGCCGGAATTATAAAGCCAGGTATCCCGGTGGTGATAGGGGAGTACACTGCTGAAACCCGCCCGGTATTTGAACAAAAAGCAGTAGAAACCGGTTCAGATATCTATTTTGCATTCGATAGAAACTGGCCTGAATATGATAGTGTACTGAAAGGTGACTACCAGAAGAAAAACAGGGCTACAGTGTTACAGTCAATAGATGTGCTGAAAGGTGTTTTGCAGGTAGATGAGGCGGATATACAAAGAGGCTTGCTTAATGTGGTTGCAAATACCGGCCTGCGCGGACGTTGGGAGCAAATTCACGAAAATCCTACAGTAATAGCTGATACTGCACATAACAGCCATGGACTAAAACCCGTGCTAGAACAGGTAATAGCGCAACCTTATAAAACGCTCCGTTTTGTGCTGGGTGTGGTAAACGATAAAAAGCTTGATGAAATTTTGCCTCTTTTTCCTAAAAATGCGATGTACTATTTCACTCGCCCGGACGTGCCAAGGGGACTTGACGCACAAATTTTAGCCGATGATGCAAAAAAATATGGACTGGAAGGAAAAATTTTTAGTGATGTAAATGTGGCTTATGAGGCTGCACTTCAGGATGCTGAAGCAGATGATTTTATTTATGTGGGAGGAAGCACCTTTGTTGTTGCCGAAATTTTATAGTCAAACGCTTGCAGAAACGAAAAACAGTGCTATCTTTGCACTCGCAATACGGAACTAATAACAGCTACGTAAAGCGATAGATTGGGGCGATTAGCTCAGCTGGTTCAGAGCACCTCGTTTACACCGAGGGGGTCGGGGGTTCGAACCCCTCATCGCCCACCATAAAGGACAAAGAAGTTTTTTTACTCTTTGTCCTTTTTTTATATTAGTATATTTGGTTGTTAATATATTAATTGGATAACTTCGTTAATTCTTGTGGTTCGAAGTGTGTAGAACTAAACTTATTCAATGTGAAAACTTTATTTTTGTTTTTTAGCGTTGTGTTGCTAACGCATAATATTTCAATAAAGGATTTTGATAATCAAGAGAAGAATGTTTCCCCGGTAGAATTTCTTAAAGAATTCTATATTGCCTATAATGCTGCTTGGTCTCAAGGTGGTGAGTCTTCAGTTTTGATAGGCAAATTAAAACAGTTACAAGCAAAATATTGTTCTAAAGAATTTCAGAAAGTTTTGAATAATAACTTTGAAGAGTCTGGCTTGGATTACGATATATTGATAAGTAATTATTATGCAAATAAAAATGAGATTAAAACTTTGAATATTACCTCTTTAAAAGGGAAGGGTAAATATTTGGTAAGTTATAAGGTTACTATAAATGATTTTGGAACCAAAAAGGTTGAAACAATCAAGATTAAGGTTACTTTAATCCAAGAGAATGGTAAACTTAAAATTAATGATGTTGAATAGTTGTGTGTTATCTTCTGGTTTTTTGTTTGCCCCGAACTGAAATAGCTTTACGAAATTGCCATAAATAATTTGTGGGTATTAACTTTCTCAATAACTTTGTATTGTGCAAAAATTATGTATCTACATACTCATCCTTGTGTTAAACTTTAATAATTGCCTTTTTGAGCAGTTGTTTAAGGTTCCGGTACTTATGGAGCATTATGCAGATCATCAGCAGCGAAATGATACGCTTACTTTTTCTGATTTCCTGGCCATGCACTATTGGGGGAAAGACATTAAGGATGCCGACGACGAAAAAGACAAGCAGCTGCCCTTTAAAAACATAGATCATCATATATCCCATTTGGTATTTATACCTAACCGTGTTTATACGTCAAATGTATATGTTGTGCCACCCACCACGCACATTACTATTAATTATACCGATACCTTAAGGCACAATCCTCATCTTGGGGCATTGTTCAGGCCTCCCATTGCATAATTCTTTTTCAGGATTTTAACGTCATACCGCACCGTAATGCTACGGTGTGCCGTATGGTTATATTTCATTCCAAAAAAGAACGTATGCTTAACAAAATAATTCAGTTTTCAGTTAAAAACAAACTGGCTATAGGCATCTTTACACTACTGTGGATAATCTACGGGGTGTATGAGGTTACCCGTTTGCCTATAGATGCCGTACCTGATATTACTAACAACCAGGTACAAATAATAACCACAGCGCCCTCCCTTGGCGCTGAAGACGTAGAGCGTCTTATTACCTTTCCTATAGAACAGGCTGTGAGTAACATACCACAGCTCAAGGAAAGCCGCAGTATATCGCGCTTTGGGTTATCAGTAGTAACCATAGTGTTTGATGATGCTACTGATGTGTACTGGGCGCGCCAACAGGTGGCCGAACGCCTGCAAAAAGTAGAAATAAACGAAAACGCTAATATGCCTGAAATGGCTCCGGTTACCACAGGCCTTGGCGAAATTTACCAATACATACTAAAACCGCAGCCGGGCTACGAGAAAAAGTATTCGCTGGAAGAACTGCGTACCCTGCAAGACTGGACGGTGCGCAGGCAACTGCTGGGTACTCCCGGTATAGCCGATGTGTCTACCTTTGGCGGTAAACTAAAACAGTATGAGGTAGCCGTTAACCCCGCCAGGCTTAAAGCACAAAACCTTACCATAAGCGATGTGTTTACCGCCCTGAGCCGCAGCAACCAGAATACAGGTGGCGCCTATATAGAAAAAGGCCCTACAGTATCGTACATACGCAGCGTGGGACTTGCTAAAAGCATAGCCGATGTAGAAAATATTGTTATTAAAACTACCCAGGCAGGTACCCCGGTTTTGGTAAAAAACGTTGCTGACGTAAAACTATCGTCGGCGCTGCGTTACGGTGCACTTACCACAGACGATATGGGTGAGGCTGTAGGCGGTATTGTAATGATGCTAAAAGGTGAAAATGCCAATAACGTTATTAAAGACGTTAAGGCCAAGATTACTGAAATTGAGAAAATTCTCCCGGAAGGGATTAAGATAGAGCCGTTCCTGGACAGGACAAAAATGGTAGACAACGCCATAGGTACGGTAGAGCACAACCTGCTCGAAGGAGCCATAATTGTGGTTATAGTGCTGGTGCTGTTTTTGGGTAACCTTCGTGCCGGTTTTATCGTAGCTTCGGTAATACCACTGGCCATGCTGTTTGCCATAATCATGATGAATACATTTGGTGTAAGCGGTAACCTTATGAGCCTGGGTGCACTTGATTTCGGGCTTATTGTAGATGGTGCCGTGATTATTGTGGAAGCCATTTTGCACCACCTCCATTCCTCCGAAAAATACAAAGGCATAAGCAGGCTTTCGCAAAACGAAATGAACGAGGAAGTATCGGGTTCAGCATCCCAAATGATGAATGCCGCAGTTTTCGGGCAAATCATCATCCTTATCGTATACCTGCCTATATTATCGCTTTCGGGCATTGAAGGGAAAATGTTTAAGCCTATGGCACAAACTGTGGCGTTTGCCATACTGGGTGCATTTATCCTTTCGCTTACGTATGTGCCTATGGTGAGCTCGCTTTTTGTGAGCAAGAAACTAACCCACAAGCCTAACCTGTCTGACCGTGTTATGGTAAAGTTAGAAGGATGGTATGAAGGTGCCCTGAGCAAAGCACTTAAAATAAGAAAAGGTATGGTAGCCATAGCCCTGGGGCTTTTTACCGTGGCGGTTTATCTGTTTATGCAAATGGGAGGGGAGTTCATTCCGCAGTTGGAAGAGGGCGACTTTGCTGTGGAAACCCGACTACTACTGGGTACTAATCTTTCTACAACTGCTGAAACGATCACCAAAATATCGGCGGAACTTAAAAAACAATACCCGGAAGTAAAAAAGGTGGTATCGCGTATTGGTAGCGCTGAAATTCCTACTGACCCAATGCCTATTGAAGGTGGTGATATGATTATTGTACTGAAAGACAAATCGGAATGGACAAGCGCGTCATCATTCCCGGAACTTGCCGAGAAAATGACCGAAACGGTACAAAGTGTAGCACCGGGTGTAAGTACCGGTTTTCAGTACCCGGTACAAATGCGCTTTAACGAGCTGATGACCGGAGCCAAGCAGGATGTGGTGTGTAAAATTTATGGTGAAGACCTTGATAAACTTGCTGCTTATTCTGAAAAGCTGGGTGCCATAAGCCGCACCGTTAAGGGTACTGCCGACCTTTATGTAGAAAAGGTTACGGGTATGCCTCAAATTGTTGTCGATTATAACTGGGCCGAAATGGCTAAGTACGGACTGTATGTACAAGATATAAACCGCACGGTAAATGCTGCCTTTGCAGGGGCTGTTGCCGGAAATATCTACGAAGGTGAAAAACGTTTTGACCTTGTGGTGCGGGTAGAGAACAACGGCAGGCGTGGTATAGACGACGTGCGTAATTTGCTTGTGGCTACACCATCCGGGGCGCAGATACCTTTGTATCAGGTGGCTTCGGTTAAAGAAATAGAAGGCCCGAACCAAATTCAGCGTGAGGATGCCAAGCGCAGGATCATTGTAGGCTTTAACGTACGCGGCCGCGATGTACAAAGTATAGTAACTGAATTACAGAAAAAGGTTAGCGCCGAAATTAAGTTTGACCCGGGGTATTACATAACCTACGGCGGAGCCTTCGAAAACCTGCAACAAGCCAAAAGCCGTTTGGGTATTGCCGTTCCGGTGGCGCTGCTTATGATATTCGCATTGCTGTATTTTGCTTTCAGGTCGTTTAAAGAGGGTACTATTATATTTACCGCCATACCCCTATCTGCTATTGGTGGCGTGTTTGCGCTCTTCCTGCGCGATATGCCGTTTAGTATTTCGGCTGGGGTAGGCTTTATAGCACTTTTTGGAGTTGCCGTACTAAACGGTATAGTACTTATCTCCGAATTTAACCGCATACAAAAACAAGGTGAAGTGTCAGACCCGCTGCAGATAATATTAACCGGTACTAAAAACAGGTTACGCCCGGTATTAATGACGGCTGCAGTGGCATCGCTTGGCTTTTTGCCTATGGCGCTGAGTAACGGTGCCGGTGCCGAGGTACAGCGTCCGTTAGCCACGGTAGTTATCGGCGGACTGGTTACGGCTACACTGCTTACGCTTTTTGTACTGCCTGCCATTTACCTGATGACCTACCACGTAAATACAAAAAAAATGAAAAAGAAGGATATAGCAGGTATAGCCACCGTAATACTGCTGCTACTGACTGTTAGCGGTGTAAACGCGCAGCAGACCGAAAAAATATCGTTGCAGAAATCAATAGATATTGCCCTGAAGCATAACAACCGTGTTAAGGCAGCACAATATAACGAACAGTCTAAAGGCTTTTTAAGCAAATCGGCTTACGATGTTCCTAAAACAGTTATTGATGCCGATTACGGACAGTTTAACAGCCGTATAAACGATACGCGCTTTGGCATTAGCCAAACCATTAATTTCCCTACGGTGTATACCCGCCAAAAGAAAGCGCTTACGGCATCGGCCGAGGCCTCTAAGGCTCAAACGCAACTTACCCAGCAGGAAATTAAGGCCAGTGTGCGCACGCTGTACTACGAACTGCAATGGCTAAACGGAAAAAAAGAACTCCTTAAATACGCCGACAGCATTTACCGCCTTATGGAAGAAAAATCGCAATTGCGCTTTAAGGTAGGTGAAACCAATGTGCTGGAGAAAACAGCGTCGCAGTCGGCGCGCCAGTACTACACAAACCAGCTTAATATGGTGCAACAGGATGTAACTATAGCCCTGCGTTCGTTTAATGCCGTGTTACAAGATAGTATTAATTACATTCCTCAGGAAGACAGTATAAAGATTCAGTCGGCTTCGTTGTCTGATACGCAGTCTGCCGAGGGATTACCTTTAAGCAGGCTATGGCAGCAGGAAACCGAAGCTGCAAAATGGCGCTGGAAAACAGAACGCGCCCGTATGCTTCCTGATTTAACTTTTGGCTATAACAACGTAAGCATAACCGGTTTTCAGACTACCGAGAGCGGACAGGATATTTATTACGACACTTCGCACCGTTTTAGTTATATCACTGCGGGTATCAGTATACCGTTGTTTTTTGGAAGCCAGTCTTCAAAGAATAAGGCCGCTAAAGCCGAATACCAGAACTATGAAGCACAAGCGTATGCTGTAAAAACAGAACTTTCGGCACAGCTTGCCAATGCCCAGAATGAAGTGGCTAAATACCGTGCCAGCCTGGCATATTATGAAACTGAGGGGAATATCAATGCACAAACCATAATTAATGCGGCTAACGACCAGCTGGGCAACGGTGATATTGATTACCTGCAATGGGTAATGGTAGTTAACCAGGCCATAACCATTAAAAACGAATACTTGGACACCGTAAACAGTTATAACAAGGCAGTAATAGCGCTGCAAACCCTTACAAACCTGTAAAATCATGAAAAAATATATAGTATTAGTAGCGGCTGTTGTGTTTATGGCTGCCTGCGGAAAAAAAGAGGAAACACAAACGGAAGCTGCTCCTGAGGCAACGGCATCAAATGTTATAAGCCTGTCGGCAGCACAGGTAAAAAATGCAGGAATAGAAACAGGCATCCCTACCGAAAAAGAACTGAGCGGTACCGTACAGCTACAGGGCGAAGTAACCGTGCCGCCACAAAGCCTGGTTAACGTAACGTTTCCGCTGGGTGGGTACATTAAAAAGACCAATGTGCTGCCGGGTATGCACGTACAAAAAGGACAAGTGCTGGCTGTAATAGAAGATATGCAGTACATTCAGTTGCAACAGGATTACCTTACGGCCAAAGAACAGCTTGCAGTAGCCGAGATGGAATACAACCGCCAAAAGGAACTGAATGCTAAAAAGGCGAGTAGCGATAAGCTGTTTGAACAAATTACCGCCGAACGCGAAACCCAGCGTATTGCCACGGCATCGTTAAAACAAAAGTTGGAGCTTATAGGGGTAAACGTAAGCAGGCTAAACGCTACTAACATAAGCAAGGCCATAAGCATACCGTCGCCGGTAAGCGGGCTGGTTTCGGCAGTGAATGTTAATGTGGGCAAATACGTTTCGCCTACCGAAATGCTTTTTGAGCTTACTGATATGAATGATGTGGTGCTTACCTTTAACGCGTTTGAAAAAGACGTTAAGTACCTGAAAACAGGCCAACAACTTGATGTGTACAGTAATGACAACCCGGACAAGAAATATTCGGCCAAGATTCATTTTATAAACCACAGTCTTAATGCCGACAGGGCTGCAACGGTAATTGCTAAGCTAAACCGTTATGACGCTGTATTTATACCGGGGCTGTTTGTAAATGCTGATATACATGTGCAAAACAAAAAACAACTGGCACTACCCGCTGATGCCATTGTAGACTGGCAGGGCAAGAGCTATGTTTTTGAAGATAAAGGCAACGGTAAGTATGCCATGCTTCCGGTTAAGGCAGGGATATCCCAGGATGGTTTTAAGCAGTTTGAAGGAGAAGGGGTAACCGCTTCATCCAGGCTTGTGGTTAAAAACGCCTACACGCTGCTTATGAAAGCCATGAACGAAGGAGAGGAAGAATAATAAAACCCATTCGTTATAAAACCAAAACGCCATTAGTAACTAATGGCGTTTTTTATTAAAAAGTATTCAAGGGGCAGTGCCAGCTTTTCCCATCAATTAGGCAAAGCACCTTATCTGTTTTTAATAACGGTTTTAAATGTTATGTTGTTTATGCACTATTTAAGCATCTTTTTTGTAAACAGGTAATCTGCGGTTTGGTACCAGGCTATAGCTTCCTCCAGGAACGATTGCTGCATAGGCAACGCTTTCAGGCTGTTGTCTTTTTTGTTCCAGCTGTAAAACGCCTGTTTCCTTTGGTCTGAAAGTATCATTACCTTGTCTTCTTTCATAAGGGTAAGCTTGCGGTAAGTACCCATTACCGAGCGTTGTTCAAATCCGTCTTCAAGTACGTTTTTACCGAAGAAATCCGATTCGTAACTCCAGTGCAGCAGCCCGAACAGGGTAGGGAATAAATCTATCTGAGAGCAAAGTTTACTCACCCTTTGGTTTTCCGCATCCGGCAGGTTTACTATAAAGGCAGGGATATGGTAGTTAGCCACATCAATTTCGTCTTTACCGGCACTGCTGGCACAATGGTCGGCTATAATTACAAATACCGTGTTTTTATACCAGGGTTTCGTTTTGGCTTTCGCAAATAGTTCCCTCAGGGCAAAATCAGTATACTTAACCGCACCGTTTCGGCCTGTGCCCGAAGGAATATCTATTTTTCCGGACGGGTAGCTGTACGGCCTGTGGTTAGAGGTAGTCATTACAAAGTTAAAGAAGGGTTGGCCAGTAGCATACTGCTTGTCAGCAACGCTCAGCATTTTGTTAAAGATATCCTCATCGCATATACCCCAGGCATTTTCAAAGGTTACTTCGTTATCTTCAATGTGGTTACGTACCGCCTGTATTTTGTCGCCCAGTACACTGCCATGGCCTCGGTCGTAAATATTAAAGCCGTTTCCGCCAAAGTAGGCATTCATGTTGTCAAAATAGCCATCACCCCCATAAAAGAAATTAGTATCGTAGCCTTTTGCCTTAAATACGCTGTTTACGGTATATAAATTAGCATTATCGGGGCGTTTTACAATACTTTGCCCCGGTGTGGGCGGTATGCACAGCGTTACTGCTTCCATGCCCCTTACGGTACGGTTTCCGGTGGCGTAAAGGTTGTCAAAGAAAACACTCTTTTGTGCCAGGCTGTCCAGGAACGGGGTAATTTTATCGGTATTGCCAAACTCCGTCATAAAACTGGCGCTAAGGCTTTCCACCAGTATAAATACCACGTTCTTCTTTTCGGCAGGCGGCACGCTGTCGGTTATAGTGCGGTGTATAGAATAGCCTTGATGTGTATATTCCGAATTTGGTTCAGCAAGCTTTTTACGAATTATTTCAAAAGCCTTGTCGTTTTCTATTTTGGTATAAAACTCATCATACTTCATCTGGTTGTTACGGAAGGCGGCAAAGAATGAGTAAATACCTGATTTTGATATTTCAGAATTATAACGGTTTGTACTCCATTCGGCCATACTGTTACTTACAAAAAAGCCATAGATAAACGCTACGGCCACAGTACCGCCTAAAACAGACAAACGTTGTTTTAAGGATGCCTTTTTTGTAAAGGAAGTAGTAAACGCCCCTGTTTTATAAAACACCAGCAAGATACCCGCACTTATGCACAGCACACCGCCTATAAGCAGGGGTAGCGGATACGACTGGTTTATGTTTGCTACTACCTCGTGGGTATAAATCAGGTAGTCTACCGCAATAAAGTTAAAGCGGGTTTTAAACTCGTCCCAAAAGGTGATTTCGGCAAAAAACGTAAATATTACAATGATTATGGTAAGTGTGGTAAAAAACCACACCAGCAATTTATCTGCACGGCTGCCTACAAACTTATTAGGCATAAGGGTGTAATAAACAATGGCAGGAATGCATACAAAAGACAGTGTGCCCAAATCGAAAAACAGTCCCGTAAGCAGGGTTTGTATTACATGTAAAACATTCCAGGATACCTCGTTAGACTGCCATATAAAGAATACTGCACGCAGTAAAAATGACAGTGTTAAAAACCATATTGCAAAATATACAAGGACAGAAAACCTGCCGGCTAACTGCAATTTCTTAAACATAAGATTACATTTTATTAGCGCAAGTTTCGAATCCAATTTTGAATTAAATTAGAATTTTCACCTATCGATTAAAACTTATAGTTGTAACCAAAGCGTATTACCTGTGTTTCATAGTAGTCTTTACTGGTGTAGCTAAACCCGTTTGCGTGTACTTCTTTCCGTATTACAAGGGTGTTAAAAAGGTCTGTGGCGTTAATGAAAAATTCGCCTTTACCTTTTTGCACCGTTTTTTTCAGGCCAATATCAGTAGAAAATCGGCCCAGGGTTTTGCCCTGCGGAATAATGTCGGGTGCAAGGTAGGCTGCCATAAGCTGACCCGATAGTGTGGGCGAAAAAGTAAACGTGTTGTTCCACTTTATGTTACCCGAGGTTATCTGCTGTTTGTCCACACTGTAGGCGGTAGACTGTGGGTACAATATGGTACCGCTAAAGGCATCAATAGTATTGTGGTACACGGTGGCGTTAAGGTTATAAGAATACCACGATACCGGTTTTTGTGTAAACATCAGCTCGGCGCCGGTCATGCTGCTGTTACCTGTATTTTGAAATACGTTATAAATAAAATTAGTATTATCAGGAACCGTAATGGCTATGCGGCTTATGGTACCTTCTACATGCTTGTAGTATGCCGACGCAAACAGGTAACCTTTTCCTATGTTGGCTTTATAGCCCAGTTCCACGGTATTGGTAAACTGGGGCCTCAGCCCCGGGTTTCCTACCTTTATAATCTCGGCATCGTCGTATTTAGGGAAAATACGTATGTCTACCTCATTAGGGCGGTCTACCCTGCGGTTATAAAAAATAGAGAGCTTATGGTTGTCGTTCAGCTTGTATGCTAACCTCATAGACGGAAACGGATTAAGGTAATGGTAGCCGTTTGTACTGTAAACCGGATGATTTGGGTCTACCTGGTATTTTAAGTCCAGGTATTCCATACGCACGCCGGCCTCGGCTTCTATACGGTCGTTTTCATATACATAATTGCCATACACAGCGGGTATCATTTCCTCGTAAGTAGCCCTGCCTCCTGCATTGGCATCGATTACCGAGTTTTGACCCGGGTAAAAGTGCATGTTTGTAGGGATAATGCGGTTGCGGAATTTAACGCCTGTTTCCAGCCTGCCCGCAGCCAGTGGTTTTATATAGTCTACGTTAATATCCAGCACGCTTTCATCGGATATAAGCTTAAAGGCATCGGTGCCCGAAGATTCGGGTAAAGTATTCGTAAAAAAGTACTTCTCGTTTTCGCGGTGAAACGTGTAGTGGGCTCCGGCATTTAAAACATGGCCTGCCTCGCCAAATTTATGCTGATAGGTAGCAGAGGCCATTGCAGTGGTTTTTAGTTCGTCTTCCAGGAACTGCCACAGGCGCAGGCGCTGCGAATAGTCGGCATTAAAAAAAGGCTCATCACCATGATCAAGAATCTTTTCGCTGCCAAAGAGCGCCGAAAAAGCCAGTGTGTTATTATCGTTATATTTCCAGTCAATACCTGCTTTCAGGTTTGTAAACTGAGTATCACGGTTACGTTTTGTTTGCTGGTTTATAATAGTGCCATCATCATACGTACGTGTTACAAACTCGTTTTTGTTAAGGGTTTCGGTATACAGGTAGTCGCCCTGAAAGTAAACGTTTATTTTTTCTTTACGATAGTTAAGCGATAACGAGGGGTTTATTTTTGGGGTGTTTTGGTATTGCGGCCTTATGGTAGGCAGGTTTTCCCTGCGTTGCCACAAAGCTCCCATACCGGTAGTAAGCCCCGCTTTACCGTTAAAGCCTTCTTCCTTATTTTTTTTAAGGATGATGTTTATAATACCGGCATTACCATTAGCGTCGTATTTAGCCGACGGGTTGTTTATTATTTCAATTTTTTCAATAGCCGATGCAGGCAGGTTATCCAGCCCCGACTGGCTGTTAAAGCCTGTAAGTGCGGTTTGTTTACCGTCTATAAGTATCATAACCTTGTCGTTTCCGCGCAGTAGTACTTTGCCGTCCTGGGTGGTTACCCCGGGCAGGTTTTGCATGGCTTGCAGTACAGAGCCTCCGGTTTGTGCTATGTTATCGGCCAGGGTAAATGTTTTCTTGTCCATTTTACTGCTTACAGCATCCTGTTGTGCATTAACCACTACTTCCTGTAGCTGTTTTGCATCCGTTTGCAGCAGTATAGTACCCGCATCCAGGTAATCTGAAAGCGTACCCACAAACAGCTCTTTTTGTGTTGTAGTGTACCCGAGTGACGAAACTTCTAGCACATATTTTCCGGGCGACGTTGTTAGTGAAAAGTGTCCCTGTTCATTTGTTATGGTGTCTGCGGCTGTGGTGCCGTCTACCTTTTTTAAAACGGCATTGGCATAAGGCAGGGGAGTACCCGTGTTTTCTTTTACAGTTCCGCTTAGTGTTATCGTTTTTACCTGAGCAGTTGCCTTTGTGTAGCAGAATAATAATAACAGTGTTGTAATGCAGTAAGCAATTTTTCTCTTCATGGCCGATTCGTTCAATAATGGTGCGAAGTTGCGGCCTGATTTAGAAATAAATCTGAATTAAAGGAAAGTAACCGTAAAATAATGAAGGTTGTCCTGAAAATGGTAGGAGATATCCCAGTTATTCAGTTCGGCTATTTTTTTTATGATGGCAAGCCCCAGGCCATTTCCTTTTGAGGAAGGATTTTCTTTAGAGAAACGGTTAAACAACCTGTCGGGATTTAAGGCTGTATTTGTTCCCGTGTTGAAAAAGGTAACCGAATTAGTACATGTTTCAATAACAATTTTACCGTCCTGTACATTGTGCCGTATGGCATTCATATACAGGTTGTTTATAAGCACCTCTGCCAGTACGGGATTTGTATTAGTAAGCAGTTGTTCTTTAATATTCAGCTGAAACTTCAGGTTTTTAGGCTCGCCCTGTTCTTTAAAAAAGTCGATATGCTTTTCTATCAGCGCATTCATATCCACCGGCTGTTTTTGCAGGTAGGTGTCGTTGTCTATCTTAGACAGCAGTAGCAGGTTTTTATTCAGGCGGTTCAGTCGCGATATATCATTGTTAAGCGAGTCTATAATGCCCGAAGCTTCATCGGGCAGGTTTTCAGACTGGGCAAGCATGTCTACCTTGGTTTGAAAAAGTGCCAGGGGTGTTTGCAGTTCGTGTGCTGCATTTTCTACAAACTCGCGTTGGCTTTTATAAATGGCGGTGTTTTTTTCTATAAGTTTTTCAATGCTTTTGTTCAGGGAATCAAACTCCGCAATGTCGGTTACTGCAAAATTAGGTTCGCGGTTTTTGTCAATCTCAAAGTTTTGTATTTTTTGCAGGGTATCATAAAAAGGCTGCCATATTTTGGCGGCAGACTCTCTTGATATGTATATAATTCCGGCAAGTAATATTACTATAATGCATAAAAACATCATGGCTATGCTTACTACCATGCCTTCCATTTCTACAAGGTTGCTTTTTTCTATATAGGTAAATTTTTTCCCCTGTATTATTACAGGGGCATACAGTATCCGGAAGGGTTCCATTTCCTGCGATGCAGCCTCAAACAACGATTTTCCTATAATAGAATCTTTTGTAATCCCCATATCGGGTACTATTTCCACATCAGGGTTGTATTTATTCCAAGCCAGGATATCGGTTTCAGTAAATTTATCCCGGTTTTCCCTTAAAAAGTCTTCTTTATGAAAAATAAGCACCTCATCGGTTTCATACACATACAGCCACTGGCTTATAAAATAAAACGCCGGAGCCGATGCCAGTAATATCAGCACGGCATAAATCAGGAAACTCCGGGTGGTTTTATTTAATAGCTTTGTTTTATTCATCCTGCCATTTGTACCCCAGGCCGTATACGGTTTTTATATAATCGCCGGCACCGGCTGAGGTAAGTTTCTTTTTAAGGTTTTTTATATGGGCATACACAAAATCGTGGTTGTCCAGCATATCGGCCATATCGCCGCTCAGGTGTTCGGCTATGGCACTTTTGCTTAGTACTTTGTTTTGGTTGCCTATAAGATACAGCAGCAAATCTATCTCTTTTTTGGTTATGTCCAGCCTTGCGTTGTTTACCTTAACGCTTTTGCCCAGTACATCCACCTCAATTTCGTTAAAAGAAATCACATTACTGCCGTTAAAGTTTTTTCGTCGTATAATGGCCTGCATGCGTACCAAAAGCTCGGAAAGGTGAAACGGCTTTGTAAGATAATCGTCGGCTCCCAGCGTAAAGCCCTCTATGCGGGTTTCCAAGGTTTCCTTGGCCGAAATAACTATAACGCCTTCGGTTTTGTTAAGCCTTTTTATTTCTTTCAGTATATCAAAACCATCGCCGTCGGGCAGCATTAAATCCAAAAGGATACAATCGTACTCATACAGGCCTATCTTATCAATGGCATCTCGTTTGGTCGATGCAATTTCGCACTGTACGCCGTTTGGCCTGAAGTAGTCTTTAATACTTTGGCTTATGGCAGCTTCATCTTCTATAATCAGTACTTTCATACCCGCAAGTTAGCAAATAGATTTTGAAGGAAATCTGAATATGGAAATTAGGAGTGTTCTAAAAAAAAGCAGCCATTATATAGTGGCTGCTTTAAAAATTATCTCTTCAATGCAAAGTGGGCTTTAAATACCCTTTGTGTATTGCCCTCGGTAAATTCTACCCTAAACCAGTAATCATCTGCGGGTAGTGCCTGTCCGTTATATGTGCCATCCCAACCTTCGCTTTCTGAGGCACCTGTAGCGCTGATTTGTTTAATCAGCTTGCCGTAACGGTCAAATATAAAAATGCGGGCTGTAGGGTCTATGTTTTCAAGGCCTGATATGTTCCAGTAGTCGTTAAAGCCATCGCCGTTAGGGGTAAAGAAGCGAGGGTAATCTATAACACTTACATTGCTTATCTGTAGCATCTCACAAGGATTTGGCGTAAGCACATCCCTAACGTAAATATCGAAATAACCAGCCGTTACATTAGTAAATACATTAGAGTTTTGCCATGGGCCCAGCGGTGCTTCGCCTTGCGGTACAATGCAGTACTGGTATTCGCCATAACCCTGTACCAATACCGTTACGGTTTGTTCATCGCCAAAGGCATTGCTTACCACATACCCTCCCGAAGCCATAGGGCTGGCAGGGCCGCTTTGTATTACCTCAAATACCGCCGAAGCATTGGATACGCATCCTTGCCCGTTGCTGGTAGCCACTACAGTATACTGACCCGGAACAGTAGCTACAAAGGTATTTTCAGACGGATTTACCGTAACATCTATACCATCCCTGTACCAGGTAAAGTTGTAGTTGCTTGGATCAATATTAGCATCGGTAGCAGTAAGCACAAGGCTGTTGCTTATAATAGCACCTGTGTTATAATCTACGCAAATAGTATGGCTGCCATCTGGGCTTACAATAACCGGTTCTGCAAGCAGCTCTACATTAATGCTGAAGCTGGTTACATCGCGGCATGGGCTAAAGGTGTTAAGGTTAGTAACCACTGCATATACAGTTTGCGGATTTGAAGCATTGGTATACGCCGAAGGATTAGCTATATAATACGCTGAAGCGGTATCGCCTGCCCAGGCAGCGGCTTCATCGGTATAATAATGTACGCTGTAACCCGCAGGACTTTGGCTTCCCAGTATGGTCGCCGTTTGTACGGTAAGATCGAAAGTATAGAAGCCATCGTTGCTGCCGTCGTAGTCGCATTCTGTTATATCAGGGGCATTGTTTGCAATAGCAGCCCTTTCTGCATACAGATCAAGTGGTTGCAAAAGGTAGCAGCCTGTTACATTGTTTTTTACATACACAAGAATCTGCTGATGCCCGGCAGTAACGTTAGTATAAGCGTTTGGCAAAGCAGTACCGACATTGTACGCGGCCTGGTTAAGGTAGAACCTTATGGTGTAATTTACAGCTGTTTCTCCCGCTGCGGTAAGCAGGTCGGTAATATGCCCGATGAGGTTAAAGCTTTCGTAGCCCGTAGTGTTCAGGTTGCAAATAGCATACAAAGGTATTTGCCCTGTTGCATTAAGTACCTGCGGAATCGGGTTTACTGTTAGCGGCAGTTGTACCACCTGTGCGCATACCGGGTCACCCGGTTCTGAGCCTGTCATGGTTACCCGTACCCAAACCGAGTCTGACCACGGTGTTGTATTAGCGTAAGCTGTAGGGGCGGCTATATATTCGGAAGCGATGGTATCACCTGCCCACGCAGCAGCCTGGGTAGTGTAGTAGCTTAATTGCAGGTTAGCGCCACCGTCTGTAATATCTGCTGTGGCAAGGGTTAGGTTAAAGGTTTCAATACCGTTTCCGCTGAGGTCGCTGTCGTCACAAAGCACCAGTGCATCGGGCGTTGTATCAGGAGTTGGTAACGGCAGTACCCTTATGGTAAGGAAGGTATAGCTTTTACAACCTTCGGGTGTGGTTACGCGCACATACAGTGTTTGCGGATTGGCTATGTTAGTGTACGAATCTGGAGTTGCTATCGGCAGGTTATTTGCCATGTTCTGCGCACTCTCAAAATACTCTACCATATTGCTTTCTCCTATCCCGAACGGGGTGAGTATTTCATCGTTTTTCACCGTAAGGTTAAAGACGGCGGTATTGTCGTTAGGAAGTGCATCGTTACACAAAGTAAACATGGTTGGGGTAGCCAGTGCCTGTGGTTCGTTTACATTCAGGGTAAACGAACTTACCTGGTAGCAACCGCTTACTACATCCATTATCCTTACCCAAATCACTTTTCCGTCTGTACCTGCATAAGCCTGTGGTACTACAATGCGTGGTGTACCTGCTTCGGCATTGGCCTGGCTGGAAAAATAGTGTATGGTAAGTGTACCTGCCGGGGCATTCAGTTGCGAATAGATAACCGCATCTTGCACCGTAAGGTTAAAGGTATAGGTAAGGTCGTGGTTGTTGTTATCAACGTCATCGCAGGCGGTAAGGTCGTCCAGCGCTACAGGGAGTGCAATCGGCGCCGGAGACACTACCAGCGTAATAGCCATTGGTGTCGATTTACAGCCCGTTAGGGTATTAGTGGCTACAGCATATATTACCTGGGTGTAAGGCACTATGTTTTGGTAATTACCGGTATTGCTTATGGCATTTGCGCCATTTTGGGCATCGGTAAGGGTGTAGTAGAAGGCTACGTTAAGGTTTACACCGTTGTTAATCATGGTGTCGGTAAGGGCAAGCAGGTCGAAGTTGCCAAAGCCCGAACCGTTGGTGTCACATACCGTAAGTTCGTCTGTGGTAGGCTGGGTAAGCTGCGGAAGCGGCTCCACCCTTATATCCAGTAGTACAATGCGGTAGCAGCCGGTTTCATTGTCTTCCACCTTAACAAAAATGGCCTCCACTGTTGCCTGGTTCTGGTAGGCGGCAGGATTGGTTATACCATTAGTACCCGTCTGGGCATCAGTAAAGGTGTGGTAATAGCTTACGGTTAGCCCTAACGTACCGCCTGTAATTTCGGGAATAACACTTGTTAAGTCGAAAATCTCGCGTTCATCGCCCGGATTGTCAGTGTCACAAAGGCTGTAGGGCAGGGGCTGGTTAACCACCGGCAGCGGATTTACCACAAGGTGTAGCGCTACCACATCATAACAGCCGGTAGTGTTGTTAGTAGCCCTTATATAAATAGTACCGCTCGCTGAAGCATAAGCCGTAGGGGCTGCTATAGCCGGAGTACCCAGTGCCGCCGAAGCTGTATCCTGGTGGTATGTTACGGTATACTGGGCAGGGTTCAGGGTGCCCAATACGGTATCGTGGTAGGTATCGAGGTTGAATATTGCTATGCCATCGGTATCGTTAGCGCCGTTGTCGCACATTTGATAATCGGTAAGCGGGTCTGTAGCTACAGGCCTTGGATGTACTATAAGCTGTAACGGCACCACGTCAAAACAGGTTGTGTTACCTGAAGATACCCTTATGTACACTGTTTGTATACCGCCCGAAGTAAGCGCTTCTACATTAGTATAAGCACTCGGATTGGCTATAGGGTTAACTCCCGCCTGGAAACTGGCATCCTCATACGATTCGTGTACGGTAACAGTAACACCGCCGCCCATTTGGCTTACTATCCATTGCATAGAAGGCAGCAGGTTAAAGGTGGCTACGTTGTCGTTGTTATCATCGCATACCTCTAAAGGAGCGGGCTGGGGAGCTATAGGTGCCGGCTCTACCTGTAGTGTAACGGGAGCTATGGCAGTACAGCCTGTTGTGGTATTTACTGCCCGGGCGTAAATAACCGCACTACCCGTAAGGTAAGGGTTAGCCGTAATATTGTTTGCTGCACCTGCAAGCGCATCGGCCTGGCTGGTGTAGTAGGTTACGGTATATTGTTGTCCGCCCAATATTACCGGGGTAATTTCATCAAGGTTAAACAAGCCCTGCCCGGGAGTTTCTTCGCAGGCATAAAAAACAGGGTTGGTCATATTTACCTGCGGTAGCGGATTTACAATAAGGGTAAAGCTTGCGGTATCAAAACAACCGTATTGTGTGGTTACACGTACCCATATCGTCTGGCTCCAGGGCGTAGTGTTTTGGTAGGCAGCAGGATTGCTTATAGCGCCTGTTCCTGCCACTGCATTTGCCTGGTTGGTATAATAGGTTACGGTATCGGTGCTGTTAGTGGTAACTTCAGTGTTTTTTGTAGTAAGGTTAAATGCTTCTGTGCCGTTTCCTGCCGGAGCCGTGTTGTCGCACAGTACATAGTTTGTTATGGCAGGAATTACTGGTTTAGGATAGACCACCAGCGGTATTTGCCCCACCGAATAACAATCGGTAGTAGTACCTGTGGCAACCACTCTTATCCATGCCGAACCGGTAGTGCTGGTATACGCAGCAGGGTTTATCTGCCCTGCCGTACCACCATTTACCGCCTGTGTTAGTGTAGCGTAGTAGGTAAATGTATAGCCTGTGGCACCGCCCACGCTTTCGGGGCCTGCCGGGGTAAGGTTAAAAGTAGCGGTATTGCCGTTTACAGCGCAGGCTCCTATAGAGGTTATGCTGCTTAATGAAGGGCTTGAAAGTGCCTGTAGTGCAAAAGAAACTACAGTGAAGCATCCGGTAGTGTTGTCGGCTACCCGGGCATATATTGTGGTGCTTGCTGTTTCATAAATGTTTGGCAATGTATTAGTGTTTCCGGCTATTGCATCGTTTTGAGACAGATAGTAGGTTACCGTATAATTAGCATTGTTATTAGCCACTTCAGCTGTTTTGGTAGTAAGGTCAAATGAGGCCTGTCCATTCCCGTTGTCGCAAAGCTGGTAGGGACTTACGGCGGTATTGGCTGCCGGAAGCGGGTTTACCGTAAGCACAAACGAACCGGTACCATAACAGCCAAAATCGCTTTCTACCCTTACGTAAATCGTTTGTGGCGATGTTGTGTTTTGGTACAATGCCGGATTTGCAATAGCATTATTACCGCTGTTTGCATCGGCCTGGCTGGTGTAGTAAGTAACGGTTAAAGAGGCGTCGCCACCATTAGCCTCGGTAGTTTTTGTGGTAAGGTTAAAGGTGGTTACGTTACCTGTAGTTTGCGGGTCGTCGCACAGTGTGTACGGAGTTATAGCCGCTACCACCGGGTTAGGGTGTACCGTAAGCGGAATTTCGCCTACTGCATAGCAGGTGTTTCCAGTTGTGATTACACGCACCCAGGCCGCCCCTGTGCCGGAAGAATAAGCTGATGGGGTTGCTATCTGGCCCTCTGCATAACCATTAATAGCTGTGGCCTGGGTCGTATAATACGTAAATGTATAACCTGCCGCACCGTTTACGCTTTCGGGACCCGAAGCCGTAAGATTGAATGTGGCGGTGTTGTTGTTTTCTTCACATGCCTCTAAAGCAGTGATGGGGCTTAGCACAGGATTTGGCAATACCTGTAACCCAAAGCTCACTATGGTACTACAGCCCGAAGCAGCATCGGTAACAAGGGCATAAATCGTAGTGCTTGTCGTAGTGTAATTGTCGGGCAGGGTATTGGCATTGGCAGCCAGGGCATCGTTTTGAGATGCGTAGTACGCTACCGTATATCCGGTATTGTTGTTAGTTATTTCGGCGGTTTTAGAAGATAGCATAAATGTAGCCTGTCCTGCGCCTTCATCGCACAATGCATAGGTAGTGGCGGCGGTATTTGCCTCAGGCAGCGGATTTACAGTTATGGCAATGTTTTGCCCTAACACTACCACACAGTTTGGCGCTGTGGCGGCAGTCATGTCTGTAAACGTTACCGAAGTGCTTGCCGTAAGCCCGGTAAGCGTCAGGGTGTAGTTACCCTGATTGTCCAGGGTTATAGTTTGTGTATTAGTTGAGTTAGATCCGGTGTAGTATTGTACAGTGGCATTCGGTTCGCCTGTAAGGTTCAGGGTAACATCATTGCCACTACAAATGGCAGCCGGCGTATTTACGCTAAATGGTTGCAGCGTACTTACCTGTACGGTAGCTGTGCCATTTAAAGCCTGGTCGCACACCACACTACCGTCTGACGTAACGATGTGGGCATTTTGCAGCGCAAAAGTACTGGTTTGAGTAAGCGCCTGGCTTAGGGAGTAGGTACCGGAGCCGTTTAGGGTAATGCTTTGTGTTGTACCATTGTTTACAGCGTAATACACAACAGCATTTGGCGTACCCGAAAAGGTAACGGTGGCCGATTGCCCGGGGCATAGCTGGGAAGGTGATGCCGATACCGTAGCATTTGGTAGTGGGTACACTGCCAGTGTAAACTCGGATAGGTTATAGCACCCGGAAGTGTTATTGGTAACCTTGGCGTAGATTTGCTGCGGGTTTTCAGTATTTGAAATAATATCGTTTAGTGGAGAAACACTGTCTATCGCATTTTGAAGCGTAGTGTAAAAATTAACGGTATTGTTTGTGGTGTCGGCATTAATCTGCGGACGCAGTGCATCCAGGTTGAATATACCCATGTTTGGCGTATTGCTACAGGTACGTACTTCACCCAGCTCATTTACCGAAGGCGGCTCGGGGAAAGCCCCGGCGTCATTAGTTGCGGTACCTGTCCATTGCAGGCTAAAACCACCATCGCCTACAGGGCGGTCTATGGCTATATAGTACGACTGCCCTGCGGTAACATTCAGCCACCTTACGTAGCCGTTACCGTTTGCTCCCGGTCCCGACTGTGTTACAAGGGTACTACCATACATGCCCGTAGCATTGCTGCTAAGCCCTGCCAAAGCGGGGTTGGTGGTACAGCAACGGATAGGGGAGCCCAGGCTGCCGCATTGTGCATTAGCAGCGTATACCCAAAAATCGTAGTCTACACTAATGTCCGGGTCATCCGGAATAAGGTTAAAACCCAGCGTGCCGCTTTGTACTATGTTTACATGCAGCCACAGGGAATTGTGCTCAGAGCCGCCACAGCCTGAAACTTCCTGTATGTTTCCTATACCTGTAGCATTTGACACAAAGGTGCCATTGCCACAAACCGTTATGGCATTCACACAATCATTTGGAAGATTCTGACCAAACCCCATTAATCCCAACATCTGGAAAAATCCAAAAACGATGAACTTCTTCACTTTTAACAATATTTTTTTTAAAAACACAAATAGACGGTTCTTAAAAACGAACCGTCTACTGAGAACTAAGCTAAAATTTTCCTGCCCCTTAAGTTTTGCACTTTGTCCTGATGCTTATCCCTCAGGGCAGGTTCTCCTCTTATGAAAAATCTTTATTATTTAACCCTGCGGTTAATATATACCCAGCCTGTTACTTTTTTACCGCCCGATGTTTCAAGGCTGTAGAAATAAGTACCGGTAGGCAGTTCGTTATCATTATTATCCTGGCCGTGCCACTGGTTCGTATAGCTGCCGGTATAGTGCCACATTTCGCGGCCATATCGGTTGTATATACTTATTTTTTCTACCTGCATACCGCTTAGGTCGAAACTGTCGTTCAGGCCGTCGTTGTCCGGCGATATACCCTTCGGAATACTGCAGGTAATGCTTTCTACAGTGTATTGAGCGGTAGCGGTACAGTCACCTAACGAAGCCGTTACGGTAAAGCCCAGAGGCAATGTCATGGTAGCTTCATTATAGTAATTAGTAACATTAAACTCAGGAGTATCTACAGCTACAGTAACGCCAGCTTCATTATTCCATTCGAAAATTACACTGTCGCTTATAGATTCTTCTACCGTTGCTACGAGCCAGGTTTCGTTTCCGCGGCACTCCTGAGTTACAGTAACGTTTATCTCGTTTGTAATAGTTATGGTAAACGCAGTTGTACCGCCTGTATTACAAGTGTCGGCATCTGCCTCAACAGTGTACTTAATTTCGTAAGTGCCTGCCTGGCTTTGCGCAATGTTTATCTCACCGGTTTCGGCATTGATAACCACACCTTGCGGTGCTGTAAACGTACCACCGGCTGTAAAGCCCGAAGCCAGTTCAGGAACAGCGTTTGCACTGTTGCTGCAATACGTGGTTTGGTAGCTAAACCCTGTTACAGGAACCACAGGAGCGGTAAGTTCTACCGTTGTGGTGTAAGTTGCAGCTGCGGTACAGGTTACGGCATCTACAGCAAGAGTGTAGGTTATGGTATGCGTACCCGCCTGTGCTGATGCAAGGCTTATTACACCGCTTTCGGCATCTACAGTAAGGGTAGCCGAAGCAAAAGTTCCACCAAACGTAAAGTTTTCAGGTAACACCGGTACCAGTTCCTCATTTGCATTGATACATGCAGGGGTTTCGTAGGCAAAGCTTGCTACAGGAGTACTAAGAGCTGTAATGGTTACGCTTACTGTAGTGCTGCCTCCTGCATTACAGTTTGATGCGTTTACAGTGTAGGTAATGTTATAAACACCCCCTGTAGCATTGGCTAAGTCTATTTCGCCTGTTGTTGCATTTATAGGTAAGCCGCCATCGGCACTAAAAGTACCTCCGGTGTAGAAACCTTCTGCCGTTGCAGGAAGCGGGTTTTCTTCGGCTATACAATAATCATTAGCAAAGGTAAATGCGGTTACCGGCGTAACAGGATTTGTAAACAGTATATCAAAAGAACCTGTTCCGCCTGTTAGGCATAATGCAGCATTGTCCGCTACTGTGTAGGTAATAGTATGCGTTCCTGCTGTAGCAGAAGCCACATCAACTTGACCTGTTACAGCATCTACGGTTAGTGTAGTTGAGCTGAACGTACCGCCTGTTGTAAATCCGGTTGTGGTAGTTGGTACTACTACATCCTGAGTGCTAAGGCACAGTTGTGCAGGGTATGTAAACCCTGTTACTGCAGTTGCAGGAGTTGTAAACTCAATATCAAAAGAAGAGGTACCTGCTGCAATACAGTCAACCGTGTTCTCGGCAACGGTATAGGTTATGGTATGTGTTCCTGCTGTTGCAGAAGCTACATCTACCTGACCTGTTACAGCATCTACCGTTAGTGTAGTTGAACTGAACGTACCACCTGTTGTAAATCCGGTTGCGGTAATTGGCACCACAGCATCCTGAGTGCTAAGGCACAGTTGTGCAGGGTAGGTAAAGCCTGTTACGGCAGTAGCAGGAGTTGTAAACTCAATATCAAAAGATGAGGTACCCGCTGCAATACAGTCAACCGTGTTTTCGGCAACGGTATAGGTTATGGTATGTGTTCCTGCTGTTGCAGAAGCTACATCAACCTGACCTGTTACAGCGTCAACCGTTAATGTAGTTGAACTGAACGTACCGCCTGTTGTAAATCCGGTTGCGGTAGTTGGTACTACGGCGTCCTGAGTACTAAGGCACAGTTGTGCAGGGTAGGTAAATCCTGTTACCGCTGTAGCAGGAGTTGTAAACTCAATATCAAAAGATGAGGTACCTGCTGCAATACAGTCAACCGTGTTTTCGGCAACGGTATAGGTTATGGTATGTGTTCCTGCTGTTGCAGAAGCTACATCAACCTGACCTGTTACAGCATCAACCGTTAGTGTAGTTGAGCTGAACGTACCGCCTGTTGTAAATCCGATAGCAGTTGTAGGCACTACGGCATCCTGAATGCTTAGGCACAGTTGTGCAGGGTAGGTAAAGCCTGTTACCGCAGTAGCAGGAGTTGTAAATTCAATTTCGAAAGAATAAGTACCCGCAGCTACACAGGTAGTAGCATTATTAGCTACAGTATAAGTTATGGTGTGTATTCCTGCTGTTGCAGAAGCTACATCTACCTGGCCTGTTACGGCATCAACTGTTAGTGTTGCAGAGCTGTAAGTTCCGCCCGTAGTAAATTCTGTAGCTGTTACAGGTAATATTGCATACTGTGTGCTAAGACATATTGGGGTGGCATAACTAAATTCTGTTACCGATGCAGCTGCCGGTGTTACTGTTACAGTAGTGCTGTATGATCCGGCAAGTGTACAGCCGCTTGCGTCAAGGGTATAGGTTACCTGGTATTCGGCAGCAATACTTTCGCTAAGGTTTATTTCGCCTGTTTGCGCGTTTATGCTAAGTCCTGCAGGAGTAGCTGTAAAGGTACCACCTGTGGTAAATCCGTCAGCAAGGGTTATAACCGGAGCTGTGGCAAGCGCGCAGTATGAAGGGGCATCGTAACCAAAGGTTACGGTAGGTACAATTGTAGGGTTTACAACAACCTCTACGGCAGCCCTGTCGCCTTCACATCCTTCTCCGTTTACATAAGCCACATAATACGTGGTAGTACCCGGAGTTGTGGTTGCCGGTACCGGAGCCGAAGCAAGCGGAGTACCGTTCTCAGCTACGTCATACCATACTATTGTATAACCGTCCAGCGCAGGAGCGGTTAGGGCAGTAGCTACTGCATCCTGGCAGTAGGTTACCGGGGTAGTTACCACCGGTACTTCGTCGTTAGCCACATTAGCTATGGTAATGCTCTTCTGGCAGTAACGGGTGTTCCAATAGAACTTATAGTTACCGGTATCTACAAGGCCGTTAACGGTAGTGTTTGTAGCTGATGCGTTTGTAAACGTAACCGCTGTAGGGTTTGCAGCATCGGCAGTCCAGTTTCCTACGCCTATTGCCTCAAGGTTCATTGAATTCTGAGAACAGTCAAGCGAAGTAGGCTGGGTTACTATTTCTACGTGAGGTATTATGCTCACGGCATCCAGCACGTTTCCTATGCCATTGTCTTTGGCACGGAAAATAAACCTTGTAATGTTTTGTCCGGCAGGTACGTTGTAAGTACCGGTTATTAGTTGCCAAGACGAAAGGCTTACGTTATCGGCAACTTCTTCAAACGGACCGGCAGGAGGTCCGGCCCAAAGTTCTACTGAAAGCCCTGGAAAACGTGTTGCCTGGGCAAAACTAAAGTCGTATCGGGTAATTTCTGAACTGTCAAGGTCCTGGTAAAGTCCCTGAATGTTCACTAAGTCGTTAGGATCATAGGCTGTTTCTGGGGTTAACAGCTGTATAAACTGGCCACCGTCATATGCCTGGATGCCTGTTACATTCAGTGCATCTATATATAGCATTCCCTGGTTTGAAGGGATGTTGTAGCGCCATGCCGGTACCACATTAGTCCTGTAATAATTATCCAGTAATCCTGTAGTAGCCTCAGGCTCTTCAAAGCTGGCATTAGGCACATTCAGTGCACATAGTTCTTCAGGAGTTTTTACACATACATTAAACGTGTAGGTGTTTGGCTGTGCATTGTTTAGCGTAAGCCTTATTTTGTATGTTTCACCGGCTATAGTAGCGGTAGAATAGGCAGCAAGCAGGGTGTTGTTAGTGCTGCAGGCCATTTGTTCAAGCGTTGAACCGTTTACATGATATAGTGTCATGGTTACGGCAGGGTGAGCTGGGTTTCCGGTAGAAATATAGTACACACCAGAGAAATCTACCAGCTCTATAATGTGTGCTGTAGATGTAGCGGTAAACTCATACCATATATCGCCGTTATTAGTGCCAGCGCAGGTTGTAGCCTCAGCAGAAGCCGTTGCACCTGCAAATGATGCTTTTTCGCCTGAAGTTACACATTGCTCACCGCTGTTTACAGGGATTACAATAGCATTTTGTGCACTGTCGTTCCTTACAAACGATTTTGCACCACTCCAGAAACTGGTGTTATTTGTGCCGCATACAGCCCTTACAAAGAACTCGTAAGTGCCTGCTGTAACAGAGCTGAAATCACTTGCTGTAGGGATGTATGAAGGTGTATTTACCAAAATACCCGACTGTGGCAGTGTACCGTTATCCAGCGGTTGAATAAATACTTCCCACTGTGTTTCAGATCCGCCTGCTGTCCAGGTAAGCGTACCGTTTTCGGCAGCAGCAAGGTTAGTAGGCATAGGGCAGGTTACAGGGCTGCACGATGCAAAACCTGTATATATAATATCGTTCATCGGGCCAAATGGTGCAGGGCTTGTCCATACGTTTTGGCCGTCTTTTGTAATTTGTAGTACAGTACTGGCACTGTTGCCCGGTACGTAGCCTATACCATCCCAAAGTAGTGAGAACTCTACGCC
This sequence comes from Flavobacterium sp. RHBU_3, assembly GCF_046613565.1. Lineage (NCBI taxonomy): Bacteria > Pseudomonadati > Bacteroidota > Flavobacteriia > Flavobacteriales > Flavobacteriaceae > Flavobacterium > Flavobacterium sp. RHBU_3. The sequence continues at coordinate 123,287 of NZ_JBKJHC010000013.1, forward strand.
ATCACACAGGAATACGGTAAAGGTATTTGTAGCACCGGCACTGGTGCTCGTAAGGTCTAACGAAGCCACTACAAGCTGGTTTTGTATTACCTGTACTTCGCCCGATAATCCTCCCGAAAGCGGGTTAGTAAGCGTAAAGGTATATTCACACGCAGTATCCAGCGGACACATGGTGGTAAAGGTAAACGGCTGCGACCATTCGCTGTCTTCAGTATCTGAACAGGCTGCCCTTACATAATAATCGTATTGTGTAGCGGCTGTAAGGCCTGATATTGTTGCAGGGTTAGTAGTAACACTCGTTAGGTACGCAGCGTTACCATTGCCCACAGGGGCAGGGATTCCGGCAGGCTGTACGTATACATCCCATGCGGTTTCAGAGCCTACACTATCCCACCCAAGCTGTACTTGGGTATCGCCTATGGTTACTGTAGTAAGGTTTACCGGAGCCGGGCAGGCAGGCCTGTCTTCTATAATTACGTTGTCTATAACCAGTAACTGGCCCCTGTAGCCCCATGCATTTGGTGTTTCCTGAGGAATGTGGAATCCTATGTTAATATTACCGGTAATACCAGCAGGCAGGTTGATGATTTTTACCTTATACTGCTCATTGTTAAGCGGAGTAGTATCGGTATCAGTCGTATATAGTGTAGTAGTAAAATCAGCAGGTGTTATGCCGGTTGTACTCAGTTTTACTTCAAGGTCTTCGGTAAATTCTGAGCTGAATACCCTGTAGTAGTACCTTAGGCGCTGGTTTGCCGTAACGGTAATGGTTGGCGATATTAACCAGTCATCATTAGCGCCGTTAAATCCTGTAAAGATGCCTGCCGCCTGTGTACCCTCATAAGGGTTAGAGTTAGAGTTCATGTTCCACTCACCCACATCGTTGTTGTCGTTTCTTACCACCCAGCAATGCTCAGTAGCCGAATCTGGGTTAAACGTTTCAATAAACGGAGAAGGGTAGGCCTCACACAGTGTTTTAAAGTTTACAGGACCTATCCAGTCGCTCTGGTCAGTGTCGTTACAGTATGCCCTTATATACACTTCGTAGTTAGTATCAGCTGTAAGCGTAGTAATGCTGTAGTTGTTGCTGGTTACCATAGTGCCGGTAGTAGGTACGCCCGTTCCTTGTGGCTGGATAGCTACCTGCCATTGGGTTTCAATGAAACCGGCATCCCAACTCATGTCTGCGCTGTTTATGCCCACGTTGCTTACCGCAAGTGCCGAAGGATCCGGGCAATCAGGAGCATCCTCAATCCTTACATCATCAAGATAAAAGATAGACGAAGGGCTTACTACATAGGTTGGCGGCACCCTAAACGCTATGTACACAGGGCCGTTTGCGTTTATGAATAGTGATTTTTCAAGGTAGTCAGTGTTAGTAAACTCCATTAAAGGCATAATAACACTAAAGCTTGAAGGGTTTGTGTCAGTAGTAGACATAAGTACTTCTACACCAAATCGAGCCGTGGTAAAGAAAGCACTTACAAGAGCTTTATAATTAAATTTAAGCGCCTTGGTACCCTGTACGTTTATTGCAGGGCTTATAAGCCAGTCATCAAAACCGGTTACCGTGCCAAAAAGGGGCATTTGTATACTGGCCTGTGTTGTAGAAGTTAGTGACCACGCCGGGCCGTCGTTATTGGCGTTTAGTGTAGACCAGCAAAACTGGTGCGAGTTTACTAAATCAGTATCGTTAAAGTTTTCTGTATACGGTACTTCAAACACGGCACACAGGGTTGTAAATGCCACAGGGCCTACCCAGTTACTTTGCTGGGTATCGTTACAGTATGCTCTTACATAATATTCGTACTGCGTAGCCGGGTTAAGGCCCGTTACTGCAAAGTTTGTATTGGTATTAGCTATAATTCCGGTATTGGTAGTAGGTATACCGGTTCCTGCAGGCTGTACCACTACCTGCCACTGTGTTTCTACATCGCCCAGCGTCCATGAAAGACTGGCGCCTGTAGTGGTAATGTTAGCCACAGTAGGGGTTATAGGGTCAGAACAGGCGGGTTTGTCTTCTATATAAACATCGTCTATAGAAATACGTGTAGCAGTACTTCCTGACCCTGGTGTAACGATAAACGCAATGTTTACGTTACCCGAAATACTGGCCGGAATGTTTATGATTTTTTCCTGCCATGTGGTGTTTGTTATTTGCGTTTCGGGCATCAGGGTATAGGTAAAATCATTATATCCCACACCTGTAGTACTCAGTTTTATAGAATAGCTGGATACTCCTCCTACAACCTGGTGTTTAAAACGCAGCCTTTTTTGAGCTCCTGTAAACACTACCTGAGGCGTTACAAACATATCGTTGTTGTCGTTTTGGTAGGTGTTGGTTTGCATGGTAGCATAGCTGCTCAGGTAGGTCCAAGATGTACCATCGGCGTTTACGTCGATACCCGTCCAGCATGCCTGAGGGGCTGCTGCCGTGGCTCCTGTAAAGTTAGTGCTGTAAGGGGTGCTGTATGGAGAACACTGGGTTTTAAAACGGTAGGCAATGCTCCATGCACCCGGCGTACCACCACATACCGGCCTTACATAAAAGTCGTAAGACGTATTTGCAGTAAGCCCTGAAATAAGATTGTCTGTATTGGTAGTTGTGCTTGTGCCGGTAGTAGGTGCTGCTGCTCCTGCCGCTACCACGGCATACTGCCAGTTACTGATATAATTGTTTACGTTATTCCATGAAAATTTAACCGAGTTCTGCTGAAGGTTGTTATACGAAATAACTCCCGGAGTAGGGCAGGTTGAAGGATTTAGCGTAAATGTAAATGTTATACTTGCTGTTTGTGCCAATTGTGATGACACTACAATGATATACGTATGGTTAGCCTGAACCGGGAAGTTAGGTATAACCTTTAATACGTTTTTAGCAACCGTTAATGTACCCGCCAAGCATGATACGCCTACACTTGCACAGCTGTCATATACTAACAGCGATGAAAAAGCATTTAAACTTGCAGTGGGTACAATCTGCGTCATGGTTACAAGACCATCGGTTGTAGGAGTGTACGAAAAGAATGCCTTGGCTCCGTTAAGGTAGTTTTGTGTTATAGACGGAGAAAGACAGTTAGATCCTTGTGTACTATACACCAAAGATGCGTTTTGGAATGTGTTAAGGTTACCCGTATAGGTATAGGTACTACCTGTGGCAGGTATTACAATAGGAGCATTACACGACATGCCCGGAGTAAGTGTGGTAAGGTTAAAAGGCCCCGCCCACGTGCTTGACGAAGATGAGCAAAGTGCCTTAATATATACGTCGTAGTTTGTATTTGCTGTAAGACCGGAAGCATTATAAGTGCTTCCGGTTGCTGTGCCTACGGTGCCGGGAGTAGCGCCGTCGGCCACTATTTGTATTTGGAAGTTGGTTGCTGATGGATGTGTCCAGCTTAGTGTTGCTGTGGTGGTAGAAACGTTACTTGTAGTAAAGTTTGCTGCAAGTACCGGGTCGCATACTTCTGCTGTAGCTACCGATACGTTATCTATATACCATGCATCAGCGTCAGGGCTTGCGCCCGGCTGGTCGTTTATTACCACAAAAGCGATATAAACACCAATGCCCGGTGTAATGCTCGATGGTATGGTTACTGTTTTGTGTTCGTAACCTATAGGCGAAACTGTGTTCAGCTGTGCCTCAGTCCACGTAGCCAGGATGGTGCTAAAACCAGAAGGGTCGGTTTGCCCGGCGGTAGAAATACGTACCTGGTAAATATTACCATGGTCTATGTTGTCGTTCTGTTTTGTGTAGAAACTGATTTCCCCATTGGCCGGCACTGTGACCAATGGAGTTACCAGGTAGTGCGTAGAAGTATTTCCGGCACCTATGTTTACTGAGCCCGGGTTTATGTATGCCGCGCTCGTATCTAAATATCCGTCTGTAGAGGTACCCCAGTTTATGGAAGAGGATCCACTATTTATCTGTGCCCAGGTAGCAGGTATACCACTACCAAAATTTTCAAGTGATAATTGGGCAAATGCAGTATTCCCCAAAAACAACAATAACATCAGCAGCACTGCCGATACTTTGTTTTTTTGGCCGGACAGGCGCCCACCGTTGCGGGTGCCTTTTGCTGGTTGTGCCAGCGCTTTGGGTTTAGGTAGTTGTATAGCCATTTATTCTGGTTAGTAATTATTAACTTAAAAGCAAAGTTAAATGAAACCTTATACCTAAATTTTATGATGGCTTTTGTAATTCGGTAATTTTAAAAGCCTTTAAAAAAATGTAACATATTGAAATGTTGATGGTTGTAATCGTAATCTTTTTTTAATGCTAATTGCTTCCTTTTCTTGATTCGAGTATCTGCTGAAGCTTCTTTTTTTGTGCATTAATAGTTTTTCTGCTCCTGAAATAGTATCGGGCGGTGAAAAACAGCGCTGCAAAAATGGATAAAACAAGGATTAATGTAGTAATGGTAAACTTCCTGTTTAGGGAAAGAATGTTTTTCTTCTGGGTATTGGTAAGCTCGTTTACCGAATCGCTTATGGCTTTTCGTTCGGCTTCCTTTACGGCAGACTGGCTCTTCAGGAAAAGCTCCCGGTACTTCCTGAAACGTATGGTATCTCCCGTTAGCAGGTAGTTTTCGGCAAGCCCGTTATAAATGGTTCCTTCCAGTACTATGTCGCCTACATCTTTAGAAAGTTCCAGTGCTTTATTAAAGTTTTCTATGGCCTGGTTATTTTTCCCCTGGCGGGCATACACATCGGCAAGCCCTTTTAAAGCAAAAGCTTCAAGGCTGTTAGCGTTTACACTACTGGCATAGGCTACTGCTTTTTTATAGCAGGCTTCTGCTGTGGTGTAATTGTTCATAGCAGTGTGGCATTGGCCTTTATTGTATTCGGCTATGCTCAGGTTTGGCTGCACCCTGGGACCTATTATTTTATTAAACTGCGCAATGCCTTTATCAAAATAGTCTAAGGCCAACTCGCAGCTTAGTTGCTCTTTATATATAATGCCTTTTACTATATTGTTGGTTCCCAGTATAAAGGTAGCATCTTTTATGTTATGGTTCTTAATATATTCGTTACAGCGGTCTATATTTTCCAGAGCCTTATCGTATATTTTAAGTTGCTGGTACATTATGGCCAACCTGTTTATTACCGTAGCCTGCAGGCTTTCGTCGTTGGTTTTTTGTACCATGGCTTCTGCCTTTTGCAGGTAATCCAGGCTTTTTTCATAGTCGCGCTTTCCGGTATAGCCCTGCGCTTTCATCAGCAGCGCCTTAACCCTTTCGGGCGAGTCTTCGGCCGAACTTTTATAAACCGAATCAGCAATTCGTATTACCTTTTCCGGGTCTTTGTACATTATCAGCTTGGTACGGTGTACTATGGTATCCAGTGGAACTTTGTTCTGTGCAAAGCAAACAGCAGGGCTCAGGCAGCAAAATACCGCCACAAGCACAACAAGATTGTATAGGATAGCCTTTACTTTCATGCCTTTTGTTGTATTTGTTTGCTCATTACCTGTATAAACTCGGTAGGCGATATGCCGGCAATGTTGCGGAAAACCGTAGTAAAGCTACTGTGCGAAGAAAATCCGCTTTCTTCGGCCAGGTAGCTAATTTTGTAGTTAAGGTAGTTAGGGTCGTTTTTAAGCTTTTCTATAATATAGTTTACCCTAAGCTTGTTTATGTAGGTGTTGTAGTTATCGTTATAATGGTTGTTTATTACCTCAGACAGGTATTTGGTATTAACATCGGTTTCACCGGCCAGTAGTGCCAGCGACATGTTAGGGTTTGTAAACTTACCCGACTGTTCAAAAACCTTAAGCTTTTCCAGTATCATGCGCTCTGTGTCATCGGGCATGTTTATTTTTTTGTCTTTTTCCTTAGCCGAAAGCGATTTTAATACCACAGGTTTTTTCTCCAGCAGCTTGTTTGGTACCTCCAGGTAGCCTATTATTTCTGTAAGCTTGCGTACCCTGAGGTTTTTGTAAATGTGCAAAACGTAGAATGTAATAACCACAACGAATAACAAGCCTGCTAATACTATGTAGTACATGGTTTTTTCTGACTCCGCAGCGCTGTACGTGGTTTCCATCTCGCTTTTATACAATTTGTAAAAGCTGTTTAGTGCGGTAATTTCATTATCATGAATTTCTGTGTAGGCCGAAACAAACTTTTCGTTGTACTGTATTTGCTGTGCCGGGGTCATGTAGCCTGTAAAGTAAGTAGACAGGCGTTCGTATATGCTGCTTTCTATATAAGGATTTTCAAAAAGCACTGTTTCGCTTTCGGCACCGGTTAACAGGCTTATGGCTTCCTCATTGCGGTTGTCTTTCCTTAGGCAGTCCGACAGCAGTACCATAACGGCGGCTTTTTGCAGCCGGTTATATCCTGTGTCTGTTTTATAGTTTTCCAGTGCAGTGGTAAGGTACTGCGCGGCCTTGTTTGTGCCGGTGTTTGTAAGCGCCTTTAAAATAGCGTAGCCTGCATACAGGTCGTTATCTTTTATTCGCGCCGAAGTGTATAGCTTAAATGCGTTATCTATAATTTTTTCGGCAGCCGCCATACTATCCCGGTGGATAAGCACATAGGCTTTTTCGTACTCGTTTTGTATTTTGGTTTTTAAAAGCCAGTTTTCTTCGTGGTTCTTAAAAATTTTGTTGGCCTGCTCTTCGTAGTCTTCAAACTGGCTGTGGAGTTTCAGGCTGTGCACCAGCTGCGCTTTCCTCAGTATTATTTCCAACTTTAGAGAATCGGATACCGATTCTAAATTTTCGCCGGCACTAAAAATGTATTCTAAAGATTTATCGTATTCTCCCCTGGAAAGGTAATAGTCTGAATAAAGTACCGCAACCTGAGACTTTTGTTCACTCCCTTTGGCATTACTTTTTAAGTACGAAAGGATGTTGTTTATAACCGATGGCTCGTGAAAAATGTCTTCCGAAGCCTTTTTGTAAAGGGTGTTAAACTCAGACTGTTGTGCATAGCTGCTATAAAAAAATAAAAATACCGCCACGGTAAGCAGCGTGTAAAAACTACGGCATTTTAATTGGTTTATATGCATTGCACCGGTATAACTACCTCACAAATATATGCATTTTACCCCCTTTAATTACACGGGGCTAATATTAAGCAGGTTTATGAGTATGATGCTGCTCGTTATGAATTGTTTATCCGGAAACGCTATTCTTCTTTCTTCCTGTACGACCCGGGTATGGTGTTGGTGCTACAATTCCCGATAGGCGGATTTTAAATCCGCTATCGCAGTTCTGTTGAGTCATAATTTATGTTGAAATGAATAGTAAACTATCCGGATTTTTCTTATACTTGGCTCTTAGTGGCTGCACTATTATAAACCATCAATCCATAGAAAATACATGTTAGAAAAATTTGAAGATTTTATTATTGAAATCTGTGAGAATAATAAAATACATATAAGTAAAAACAATTTAACTGAGGTAAAAAACAATGTTGATTTTTTTAGTCAACGATTACTTTCTAAAGCTCAGGAACGCATGAAAATCGAAATACCTAAAGAGGATTATCAGTATGATTCTATAGGTGCTTTAACGTTTGATTGGGATTCTGCACCCAGTCAAAATGATGAGGAATATATTTGGGGAGGATTTCAACTGCTAAGTCTAATTGAATCGTTGGGGAGTCATTCAAATTTTTGGGATATTTATAATAACGATAGCCGCTTTTGGCAAAATAACCCACAACCCGAAGCTGAAGCTATCTGGAAAGACTTTTTACCTAAGCTGAATTATATAAATGGATCCGGCCATGGGCAGGACGGTACTTTTGGCTGCATATTGCGTGAAGAAGGTGTTTACCCATGCCCTATGTACTTTTATGATTCGGGTATCTGGTTTAAAATGGATATGGGTTTAGAGGAGTATTACAATACCATGTTACAGTGCAAGGCGGTGTATTACTGGCAATATTTTTATATAGATACTGATGAAATTATAAAAAAGTTAGGCAATTTTAAACCTGTTTTTATAGAATATGGCGGACAATATTTGGAAGGTCCACATGCCTTTGGAGATAAATTTAGAGACGGAACGTTTACCTATTCGGTTGAAGGGGTTTTGCATCAAATGAAAAATATCATCAAGCGGTTTCCAAAATTGTTCCCTGATTTTGACTTAACGTATTTTAAAGAACGATGTACTGCTCTCGAAGAGGCGTTAAGTAAATAACCCGATAGCATGGATTTTACCCGAGGCAAACCCAAAGTATAGAATATTAGCCTATAATTTTAAAGCCGATGGTGAATCGGTTGAAGGAAGTGTTGAACAGAAAACGAAAAAAGATAAATGGATAAAATAATGGAACAAGTAAGGGAATTTATTTTGCATTTCTTAGCAAAAGAAGCTGATTGTTGGTCAAAATCGCATCTCAATGACTTAGATGCGTTTAATCAAACGGTCAGGGAATTGTATGGAATGGCAATTGACGAACTTGATGAGGGGTTAGGAATTTTTGAAGAAGATAGCCTAACTGAGAAGGAAAACCCAATTGAATATGTTCCCCGCCACTTATATAAACTTAGTACTTATCAAAATAAGAATTATGGTGATATTTGGGTGGCATATACTTCTATCCAAAATCCAACTGATAAACCTGTTGAAAACATAATTTCTGAGGGCTTTATTATCGCTCAGATAGAAAAAGAGTTAAAAATTATAGGGACAATGTCAACTTATTTAAACCGTTCAACTATGGCTGTTATGGGATGGAAAGCAAGCATATATAATCCTTCTGATTTAGATATTAAAAAGCTCGGTAAATTTATTTTAACAGAACGTTATTCTGAGCCAAGCAACTACGATAACTTTTCACTTAATGAATACCTGAAGGATAGTTAATCTTTCAATATTTATTTATAAAAAAACGAAGCCCTTAAAAGGCTTCGTTTTTTAGACACTCCCGGATTACACCCGAGGGCTTGCCCGAACTGACGAAGTGAATCTGCTATTGGGGGAACAACTTACTTCAGTAAAGTATCTCACTTTGGAAAATGGAATAAATTAGTATCTGAAAATAAATAAAAACATATGGGTTATACTTTAGAAGATGTAAAACAATTTATTGAGGAATTTACAGAATTGGAATATCAATTCGGGATTGGTTTTTATGATAATTCTATTAATGATGAAGAATGGGAATCTTTAGTTAGTAAACTTGAGAGTTGTTATAGCGTCAGATTTGGTTTCTATTCAATAACTAATACTATAAGGGATGAATCATATATGAACGAAGAGGAGCTTTCTAATGAGAAAGACAATCTAAAAAAAAGGCGCTTGTTCTTAATTCGGAAATATGAAAAACCTGTATTCGGTAAGGGCATGATAGGGATAGATACAGATGTTGTTTTTTCGTGTTTTTTGGGCTCTAACATAAATAATATGAGTTCTGAAAAATATTACAGTAATGTAAGCCTTGGTGTAGTTAATGGAGAACTAAAAGTAATAACCGAAAGAGAACTTAATTTTGAAAAAAGAAGAAGTGAAGAAATTATAGAGTGGATTTATAATAAAAGATCTAATGTTTATACAGAAGCCCTAACCATAAAAAAGGACGGTAAATTGGTGGATACCTTACGGGTTTTTGAACCGGATCACCCTACATGGTTAGCAGATTATAATTCTTAACCATAAAAAAACGAAGCCCTTAAAAGGCTTCGTTTTTTTATGCATTAAAGTCAACTGCTTACCAAAATAATACAGTTGGTAGGCGTTATTATAGCCGACTCAATAGGTTTCTTTGGATGGCTTACAATTCCGGTTTATCCTTCCTGTACGACTCAGGTATGGTGCTGGTGCTACCATCTCTCCCTGCCCTGTAATGCGGCGACATAATTTCTATACCCGCTTCATTACAGCAATCCTGAATATTCTGGTGCAGTTCTGAGTAAATGGCCGCTTGTTTTCCGGGTTCGCGGGTGTAGGCATTAATTTGGTAAGACACATAAAAATCCTCCAGGCTTGTTTGCAGCACAAAAGGTTTTGGGTCTTTTAATATATGCTGTGTACGCAGGGCCGCTTCAATCAGTGCTTTGTACATATCCTGCCATGGCACATCATACCCTATGGTTACGGTAGTGTGCAGTATAAGGCCTTTTTCGGGGGCATCGCTGCTGTAGTTTATGGTGTGGCTACTCATTACGTTTGAGTTCGGTACCGATATAATCTCGTTTTTCGGGGTGCGTATCCGGGTTACCAGTAACGATTTTTCTATAACGTCGCCGGTAATGTCGCCTATTTTTACGCGGTCGCCTATTTTAAAAGCCCTCATGTAGGTAAGCACCAGCCCTGACATTACGTTGCTTAACGAACCCGACGACCCAAAGGTGAACAGCACTCCCAGGAATACCGATACACCCTTAAACACCGGGCTTTCGCTGCCCGGCAGGTACGGAAAAATAACCGTAAACATAAACGCATAGAGTATTATACGTATAATTTGGAACGAAGGCGATGCCCAGTCAGGATAAAAGCCGTCTATTTTTAATTTGCCCGTTTTTATTTCGTCTGCAAAGTACTTTAATAGCTTTATTACATACTTAAACACAAATACAATTACTATAATGGTAAACAGGTTAGGCAAATAGTTAATTACACTGCGGCCTATGTTTTTTATGGGATTTAAAAAATAAGACAACAGCTTTTCGGCCAGCCCGCTCGTCCAGGGGAATATGGCAAAGAGTAGGGGTAACGATATGTATATAAGTACAATGATAAGTACCCATTTTACAACCGTGTTTACAAACAAAATTACCTGCGTAAGCTTGTGCGAATCTAATATGGTGTAGTTAGTAACCGAAAAAGATTTAATAAGCTTATCCTGTTGCCCGCTTATTTTCAGGGCAGTCCATTTAAATAATTTTTGGGTATAAAATATAATAAGGAATATAAGCCCCAGCAGGGCTATGGCCATACCTATTTCCTTAAGGAGTTCGGTAGGGCTTATTTCAGAATGGTATTCGTTAATGGCCTTGCTTATTTTTACTTTGTAGGAGTTGGCCAGGTTTTTCCGGGAGGTGTTGTTCCACAAAGCATCATCTTCTGTAACGCTTACCAGTATGGTTTCGCCGTAGCTCACTTCGCAGGCAGTACCGTTATCGGCTACGATAAGGGAGTCGCTGGTAAAGGTGCCGCTATTGCTTAGTTTTTTTATTCGTTGTGTAATGGCATCGGCCCGGTCTGCTGCCGAAAAGCTGCCCAGCCTGTTGTAAATTACAAACAGTGTATCATCAAAAAAACCGTATACGGGGAAGCTTTTGGCCGTTTGCCGTAACGAATCTATTTTGGCTTTTCGCAGTGTGTAGCCTTCATCCTGTTTTTCCTCAAGTTTTTTTATTTGTTGTTGCAGGTCTTCACGGGCTGTTTTGTCGTTTTTTAGCATTTCAAGCTGTTGCTGTAGTGCTGATTTTTTTATGGAATCCTGCAGGCGCTGGGTTTCCAGTTTCGTGTATTGTTTTTTATAATCGGCTAAAAGAGCAGTGTTTACAGAGTCGGCTCCGGCTGTGGAAACCGAGTCTTTTTTTTGGGCGAAACAGGCCGAATGTACTAATAACAAAATGAGTACATGAGTAATAGAAAGTACTTTTTTCATCATGCCAAATGTGTTTCAGGAGTAACTCTAAGGTACAGTTTTTTGATAAATCTTTTACATAGAGGATTATTTTTAGAAAATACTGAATGTGTGGTTTTGTTGTAAATGATTGTTAATAAGTTGTTTGTGTTTTAATTCAGTAAAAACTTACAATATTATTATGTTAAAAAAAAGTTAAACAGAAAAACCTGCGTCAAATTCCGCTAACTTTAACAGAAGCAAACAGCACCCCAACCGTATCTGCTTAAAAATCATAGTTTTTACACGTTTTGTTTGAGTTTTCAATAGAGGTCTTTCTGATAAAATTTAAATATTGTG